>JAZGHI010000416.1:0-2232 GCA_036480955.1 Candidatus Adiutricales bacterium | reverse complement strand
TTTACAGCAGCCCCCTGTCACGTTCCATGGAAACCGCTGAGAATATAGCCAAATTTCAAAATATCGAAGTCAAACCACTCGAGGCCATTATCGACATCAGTTACGGTGAGTGGGAAGGTGTCAGCCTAGTGGAGGTTCAGAAAAAATATCCGGACCTTTGCGCGCTATGGCTTAAGGAGCCGCACAAAGTACGCTTCCCTAATGGAGAAAGCCTGGAACAGGTTCGTGTACGTACACAGAATGCCATTGAAAATCTACTTGAAAAACATGAAAATGACAACATTGCTCTGGTCGCTCACCGGGTGCCAAACAAGGTGATTAGCTGCGCTCTTCTGGGAATCGACAACAGTAATTTCTGGCGGATTCAACAGGACACGGCCAGTACCAACCTTTTCATTTATAAAGAAGGTCAATGGATCATTTCGTATTTGAACGACACCTCCTACCTCAAAGTTCTGGGAAAACCCTCCCTGGTAGATTTTTAATAGGAAGAATTTCATGAAAAAAACCGGTGTTTTTTATCATCCCAGCTTCAGTCGCAGGAGCTACCTTACCCGGGGTGCCCGTCTGGAAGATTTCCCCGGAGCCATTGAGCACTTGCTGGCCCGCGATAATGTTATCCTTTATGAATCACCGCCAATAGAGGAAGAATGGATCCTGAAAGTACACACTCCGGAACTCATTCGGGGTGTAGAGATGGACCATCTCTGTTCAACAGCCTGGCATTCGGTGGGCGGTGTGGTTCTGGCCGGGGAAAAGGTCTGCACCGGAGAAATCGACAATGCATTTGCCCTCATCGGTGCCGGAGGCCATCATTCAGGCCGGGATTACTTTGGCGGATATTGCTGCTTCAACGATGTTGTCATCACCATCACTTATCTGCGTGAGATACACAATATCCGGCGTTTTGCCATTATGGACACCGATGCCCACCATGGAGACGGCACCCGGGATCTGCTCAGAAACGACCCTGACGTACTCCACGTCTGCTGCTGCGGCATGGAGTCTGAGTCTGGAGACGGCACCAAGGTGGATATTCAGGCGCCCGGAAGCTTCTGGGGGTTCATGGGAAAAAGCGACGAGAATGCGGACGAACAATATGCAAGCAAAATATCGACCGAATTCTATCCACGGGTTAAAGATTTCAAGCCCGACCTGATCTTCTGGTATTTCGGTTTCGATACTCACCAGGGAGATTATGGGAGTCTTGGGCTGAGCGGCCGCTGCTTTCAGGAGATTGCCCGCTTTATGAAAAATACAGCCGAGGAGGTGTCCGGCGGCCGTCTGGAAGTGGTTTTAGGCGGTGGTTCCCGAACGGACATAGCTACCAATGTTATCCCGCCTATCATAGAAATATTAGCTGAGTAACTTAAAGAGACCTGACAAACCAAAGGATTATATCTTTTAGGAACTGAAGCCTTTGAGAAGAGTTCAATTTTGTTCGAGTTCAAGGAAGACGAAGATTTTAACCGCAGCAATACACGGAGTATTTCGAGGATAAAAATCTGAGTGTGACGCTGAAATAGGACAAAAGGGTACTTTTATCAAAGGCTTCAGAGTTTTCCTACTGTGATTAAATACAACACTGTCTCATCCTCACCATCGACGCCCAATAGTCCGTTAAAATCATCATCATAGAAGGCGCCGATAGGGCATGAACCAAGGCCCATGGCGGTCGCGGCCAGTTGGACATTCTGGCAAATATGGCCCAGATCCATAGGGATATACCGCACTGCCCGGTCTCGGTATTTGACCATGCATCGGAGCATCATTGCAGTCCAGATAAAAACAACCGCGGCACGTCGCACCACCGGCTGGCCCAGGCTGGCATCGGTAATATTCCTGTTAAAATTTCCGTCCTGCAACCGTTCCAGAACAAAATCGGCAACATTAAAATGGTAAAGTCCCTGGGGGATTTCTTCAACCCGGTCAACGTAAAGATATGTTTCAAAGGGATAAAGGGCACCGGCTGAAGGCGCGGTGCGGAGCAGATGGCTTCCGGCTCTCGCGGTCACTCCCTGGGCAGCCCACAACAGCCTAACAAAATCGTCAAGACTAAGCGGATCCGGTGTATAATCGCGCTCTGACCGCCTTCTGGACATGCTCTGCCAAAGATCGGCCGGCCGGCCCAGGTCGGGTTGCGGCAATTGCACACGCTCTGCATCCGAATAGTTTTTAAAGCGATTCGTTGCCGGGATAGAACCCAGATCATCTTTCATCGGACGATCCCGG
>JAZGHI010000415.1:0-2235 GCA_036480955.1 Candidatus Adiutricales bacterium | reverse complement strand
TTTTTCCGAAGGAAAATAAATGTCCGTAATTTTTTTCAAGATCGAGGCGGCCGAAAAAAATTGCCGCAGGCATATATTTGATATTCCGATATAATTTTTTACCGAAGGTAAATAAATGTCCGTAATTTTTTTCGTCCAACAAAGAGACTGGGGAAAATAACCATTTCCGGACAGGCACTAGTTAAGGATGGGGGGAAGGATTTGACTCAGACATACGATCAGGCTCGCTGGAAGCTAAACGACTTGTTCCCTTCGGCGGATAGCCGGGAAATGGAAACCGCCTTCACTGAGTTAGAAAGCAAGGTCAGTGAATTCGAGCGGCAAAGACCCAGGCTGGGGCCGGACCTGTCAACTGAATCTTTCATGGCCCTAGTCGGCGCTTCGGAAGAAATTACCAGCTTAGCGAACCGTATCATGGGGTTTGCCCGGCTGCGGTTTTCTGAAGACACACAGGACCAGGAAGCTCTGGGCTTTACGGCCAAGGTCGATCAAATAATGGCCGATCTTCAAAACCGCACCCTGTTTTTTGATCTGTGGTGGAAGGAATTGAATGATAGTGACGCGGACCGCTATATGGCCGAAGCCGGGGATTTCGGCTATTTCCTGGAAGAAATGCGTCATTTTAAACCGCATACCCTTTCAGAACCGGAAGAAAAGATCATCAACATCAAGGACGTGACCGGATCCCGCGCCATGATAACCCTCTACGGGTTAATCACAAACCGTTACCTGTTTGACTTGGAGATAGAGGGCGAGCGAAAAAGCATCACCCGCGGAGAATTGATGGTCTACGCCCGCCACCACGATCCTGAATTAAGGGCCGCCGCCTACCGGGAACTATACCGTGTTTACGGCCAGGACGGACCCATCCTGGGCCAGATGTATCAGACCGTGGTCCGGGATTGGAAAAACGAGAATGTGGACCTGCGGCATCACTCCAGCCCCATTTCCGTCCGGAACCTGCAGAACGATATCCCCGACCAGGTGGTCGAGACTCTGCTCGAGGTCTGCCGTGGAAACGCCCCGCTTTTCCAGCGTTTCTTCAAGCTGAAGGCCCGATGGCTGGAGATGGACAAGCTGCGCCGGTACGATATCTACGCCCCGGTGGCCGAATCAGACAAGACGTACGATTTTAATACGGCCACTGAAATGGTTCTGGATTCTTTTGCCGGTTTTCATCCCGAATTCGCAGGGCTGGCCAAGAGGGTTTTCCACGATGAACACATCGACAGCGAGGTCCGTCCGGGCAAGAGCAGCGGGGCATTTTGTGCCTCCACTGTTCCCGAACTGACTCCGTGGGTCCTTCTGAGCTACCAGGGCCGGGCCAGTGATGTGGCCACCCTGGCCCACGAATTGGGCCACGCCGTACACTCGATGCTGGCTGAACACCACAACGTGTTTACTTTCCACTCTTCCCTGCCGCTGGCCGAGAACGCCTCGACCTTCGGTGAGATGCTGCTCATTGACCGGCTTCGGGCACAGGATTCCGACCAGGCCGTACGCCGGGATTTGCTTTTCCGGCAAGTGGATGACGCCTACGCCACTATCATGCGCCAGGCCTTTTTCGCTCAATTCGAGCGTCAGGCGCATGACATGATCAGTGAGGGCCAGACTCCGGATCAGGTTTCAGAGGCCTATTATAAAAATCTTGAGACTCAATTCGGGGACGCCGTCTGCTTAAGTGAGGAATTCAAGTGGGAATGGGTATCCATTCCCCATTTTTACCACGCGCCCTTCTATGTTTACGCCTACGCCTTCGGGCAGCTCCTCGTGCTCTCGCTCTATCAGCAGTACCAGGAGGAAAAAGAGGCTTTTGTCCCCCGCTACCTGGAAATACTGGCCGCGGGAGGCTCCAGATCACCAATCGAAATTTTGGGCGACGCGGGAATTGATGTCCACCGTGCCGGATTCTGGCAGGGAGGCTTTAATGTCATCCAGGATTTGATCCGGCAGTTGGAGGACATTCCTGTGGCAAAATTCTGATTCGGGTCTTAAACCGGGCTCAAGCGGTTTTTTGGGCCGGCCGGATGGCGAGCGGTTGATGAGGTCGCGGAAGATAGCGGGAGACCGGCCCTGAACTTCTGGTTAGTGTCTGTCCAGAAATGATGATAATTTTTTACCGAAGGTAAATAAATGTCCGTAATTTTTTTCGTCCAACAAAGAGATTGGGGAAAATAACCATTTCCGGACGGGCACTAGTTAAAGATCGGGAGGGAAAATGTCATTGATTCCGGC
>JAZGHI010000414.1:0-3007 GCA_036480955.1 Candidatus Adiutricales bacterium | reverse complement strand
CCACGGCCGACCGCGGGGTAACGGCGAGACCTGAAGCCCCTTACATCAGATCCCGCATCTTCACGGCTAGGCCTTACGGGGCATGCCCAAGCCACGTTCGCTGATGATATTTTTCTGTATCTGCGACGTGCCGCCGCCAATTATGAGGCCCAGGTACATCATATACGCGGCTTGCCAGGAACCGCCCGCTCGCAGATAGGGGCTGTTTTCGTAAAGGATGCCGAGTTCACCCAGGGCATCTATGGCCAGACCTTCCAGGTCGTGACGCATCTCGGTTCCCTGAAGCTTAACGATCATGCCGGCCAGAGTCGCGTCCTGCTTGTTTATCCTCGCGCTCAGCAACCGCAGATCGTTGAAGCGCAAGGCCATGATCCTGCCCTGTAATTTCATCAGCCGGTCCCGCAAAACCGGATTGTCGATTATTCTCCGCCCGTCCACCGTCTCGGTCTTCATAAGTTCGATGAGCGCGTTGAGCCGTGCGAGCGTCACATTCGGATCCCCCAGATCGCCGCGCTCGTGGTGCAGGACCGCGTTGGCCACCAGCCAGCCGTCACCCCGCTGGCCCACGATTTGGTCCCTGGGCACACGCACGTCGGTAAAGAACACTTCGTTGAATTCCGCCGCGCCGGTCATTGTCTTTAATGGGCGGACCTCGATTCCCGGCGTTTCCATGGAAAAAAGCAGGAAACTGATCCCTTTGTGTTTGGGCGCGTCCGGCTCAGACCGCACGAGACAGAACATCCAGTGGGCGAATTGAGCGGTGCCTGTCCAGATCTTCTGGCCATTGACAACCCATTCGTCCCCTTCCAGCACGGCGCTGGTTCGCAGGCTGGCCAAATCGCTGCCGGCATTCGGTTCGGAATAACCCTCACACCAGATCATCTCACCTCTAATAGTAGGCGTGATGAACCGTTTCTTCTGCTCTTCCGTACCCAGGTCAAGCAGCACGGGCACGAGATAGGCGATTCCCTGCCCGCCCAGCCCGGACGGGACCTGGGACCGGGCAAACTCTTCCGCAATGATGCGTGATTTCAGGATGTCAGGCTCCGCGCCGTAACCTCCGTATTCTCTGGGTATGGTGCGGGCCGTATAACCGTTCTCTATCAGTAATTTCTGCCAGGCGATTATCTCCTCGGACGCGAGCCTGGCGCCCCGAGGCGCCAGGTGCTTATTTTTCTCGATCCATTCCCGGAGTTCCTGACGAAATGCCCTGTATTCACTGCCGTAGGACAGGTCCATAATTATACCTCCACTCAACCAATAATCTAAACCGCGTAAATATTTTTCTGCCTTGAACGTTAAATGAGTACTGGATTTTTTCCTGTATGTCAAATCACCAGAGCGTAAAAATTTCATTACCTTGACCTTTGGAATATGGTTGACCTATTATACCTAGCCTAGACCAATCAGTTGTTTTTTCGCCGTACCCACACGCGAGATTATATTGCTAATCCCTGAAAAATTCAGGAATCTTCATTTTCATTTTTGAGGGAAAAAGCAGCTAAGAAAAACCAGGAGAATGTCAATGATCGATTCAAGGCCACGCAGACTGGACGACTGGCAAAGGTTGTACAAAGAAAAACTTGTCTCGCTTGAAGAGGCGGCCGGAACCATAAAATCCGGCGACCATATCTTTATACCGAACGGTTATACGGGCGAAATGCCTTTTGCCATCGTGGCGCGAAAAGATGAACTTCGCGATGTCCGGGTGGAAATCTGCGCGCCGGTTAATGATCCGGGGTGGCTCTCGGGAGAGATGGCATCATCTTTCAAGGCCATCGCGCGAACCTACTTGCACGCGGCCAGGGCCGGTCATGACGAAGGACACGTCCATTTCCTTCCCTACACCGTCGGCACCTACTTCAAGCCCTATGCCGATAACCGGCCCGGCGCTCACAGCATTGACGTACTCCTGATGGAAGTATCGCCGCCGGATGAGAATGGATTCTGCACCTTTGGATCCGTCCTGTGGGAGAAGCGGAGATACGCTCAAGCGGCCAGGACGATCATCGCCGAAATAGACGACCATCAAATCCGGTCGCGAGGAGACACGGCTATTCACGTTTCAGAGATCGACTATCTGGTCGACGTCTCCTCCCCGCCGATGACCCGGGAAGAGAGTGAAATGGTGGCGGGTCGGTTTCCGTTGGAAAAACAGGATACAGTCAGGGAGATTATACTGACGGGCAGTTCCCGGAATCTGCGCCGCGCGTTTGACGCGATGATGGATCTCGAAATCCCGGAATTAGAAACACTGTTTCAAATTGAGGACCCTGATGAAGAGACAAGGGCCATCGCCAAAATGCTGAAAACCTTGCTTCGTGACAACGACACCATCCAGATCGGTGTGGGGAAACCCTCGAAATATATGGTCGAACTGGGCGTTTTTGACGACCTGAATGATTTAAGCATTTTTTCTGAGATGGGTTGTCCGGGCATGGGATTTCTAGTGAAACGAGGTATTGTCACGGGCCGGTACGCAACACTGCATCCAGGCAAAGCGATCTTTACAGGCCTGGTCGGATTACGCCGAGTGGAAGTGCTCTGGGCACACGAAAACCCCCTTATCGAGCTGCACAGCGCCGATTATGTGGTCAACATTGCCAATATTACCAGAAATAAGAACATGGTGGGCGTCAATAACATACTCCAGGTGGACCTTACCGGCCAGTTGACTTGTGAGACACAGTTCGGACCACGCCTGATCAACGGAACGGGCGGACAGATCGAGTTTCATATCGGTTCGTTTTCAGCGCCCGGAGGCAAAGCCATCTCTCTCTTAAAATCCACCTGGGGTGATGGAGGAATTTCCACGATCGTGCCGAGTCTTGAAAAAGGCTCTCTGGTGACCATTCCCAGGGCTTTTGCCGATTACGTGATTACCGAATGGGGAGTGGCCGAACTTGCCGGAAAAACCCACCGTGAAAGAGCGGAGGCCTTGATCCGGATAGCCCATCCCGATTTCCGGGATACACTCAGGGAAGCAGCCAGGGATATCTACTAATTA
>JAZGHI010000413.1:0-3676 GCA_036480955.1 Candidatus Adiutricales bacterium | reverse complement strand
AGCGAGATAGAGGACTCTATGACCGGTCTGGACCCAACTTTAAGCCGGAGGATAAGGGGAGGTTTAAGCCGCTTCGCCTTAAGCGCCGAACGGGGTCTCGGCTTGGGCAGTCTTTTTTACCTCTCGGTGCTCCTTTATCCGGAGGATCATGTAGAAGGGAAGAAGAACGATCTGGAGAATTTTATTGGGTTTCTGGAGCGGACCATCAGTTTATCTTCGGCTATAACACCGCCTTAGTTCCCATTTAGCCATTGATTTGAAAAAACTAAACCACCGGCTCTGCCGTTTCCGGCGTATACATGATAAAAACGGCTCTCCTGTTGAGGAAGGCCTCGTGATAGGAGCACTCCCGCTCAACGATTGAAATCACCACAATCCCCCGTCATTCCGGGCTCGATCCGGAATCCAGGGGAGATATTGTTTCGTATAAATCCTGCAAAAGTGGGTTATTTTTTCGATCATTTCCATCTTCCAGGCGCGTTTCCTTTTCACCGTACTTTCCTGGATTCCGGATCAAGTCCGGAATGACGAATGTAATCTCTACAACCCCTCTTTAGTCGTACAGACGCTAAGCCAGGTGCCGTGAGAGTACGGTTGGCCTGGATGAAAAAGGTATTCGTGAATATATCCGGCATCAAGAAAAACTCCAAGCAGAGCCAGAGCAAATAACTTTAGATTTTGGCTAGCGGCCCCTTTTAGGGGCCTTCCTCATACCACCGGCTCTGCCGGTGGTCAGTGATTTTTTTCAGCTTTTTTACCACTCCATCCACCACGCGCGCCGGGTTCTGTTTAAAATAATGCAGGTGAGTCACGCAGTTGCAGTCAGAGGCCCCGAAACCATTCATTATGGGTTCTTCAGCCCGATCGGTAAGTTCCCGGCTGAAGGCGCATTCCAGCCTTTCTTCAGATTCAATTTTTTTGATTTCCAGGATTTCAGTGTTTTTCAGGAACCAGTCTATATGCCAGCGGAACCGCTTGTCCTTGGCCCGGTGGCGGTCGATCCTCTGGCTTAAATTTTTCATGCCGCTGCCCACGTAGCAATAGAATCCGTGGGGAAAATCCTGGGCCGTCCTTTTCCCGATTGAAATACGGCTGTTTTTATCCAGCCGCATTATCAGACAATAGGTCCCTTTATTCACGAGGTTATCAGTTCGAGGGATTTATTTATGCCTCTACCGGCCTTTTCGCTTGTACCGAACTACGCGGCAGGAGCATAAAGAGCACTCCGGAAAGGATTATCAGGGCGATGAATATGTAAAAAGCTATGGCGTAGCTCTGGGTTTTATCATACAGTAACCCGGCCAGAACTGGAGCCACCACTGTGCCGAACATGGAGAAAAACTGAGACACACCGGCAATCGTGGCGTAATTTCTCCGGCCAAACAGGTCCGCGCGCAGGGCGATAGTCAAGGGGATCACTCCCCCGTAACTCAGTCCATATACCAGGACGAAGAGATACAACAGCTCTATGGTCCGCGCGTTGACGAAGATAAACAAGCCCAGGCCCTGCTGCAGGCAGAGCAGAAAGAGCAGTATCCTCTTATCGAACCGGTCGCCCAGCCATCCGAATACGAATCGGCCGGGCACACTGAAGAGCACCATCAGCCCCAACACTCTTGAAGCCTGCTGGTAGGGGATACCTATGTCGGTGAGATGGGGGATTTGATGCACTACGATGGAACTCAGGATACATGATCTTAGGACCATAGATCCCACATAAATCCAGAAAGCTCGTGTTCGAAGAGCCTCCAAGACCGTAAAATCGGTTTCTTCCAGCAGCATCTCGTTTTCATCAGAATCCATGCTGCTGGCCGCGGTCAAAGGTTCGCCATCCGGGACCAGGCCCATCTTCTCTGGGGTACTCCGCATGAAAAAGGACAGCGGCAGAGGAATCAGAAAAGTCGAGATCCCAACTATCGTGATAGCCCACCGCCACCCAAACGTAACGATCAAAAAGGCAATAAGGGGCACGAACACTGCTCCGCCAATACCGTTGCCCGTAATTAAAATGGATAAGGCTCGGCCGCGTTTTCTGATGAACCATTTGGCTATCACCGCCCCGGTACCGTGGCTGAAGCCCATGTTGTAGCCTATAGACAGAATGATTCCAAAAACCAGATACAGGTGCCAAAGACTGCTAATCTGTGAGATAAGAATAAATCCGAACCCGGTCATGACGCACCCGATAAGGAGGAGTTTTCGGGCTCCGAAGCGGTCGATCAACCAGCCCACGAGAGGCCCTTCAATGCCGCCTTCCAGCCTTGAAAGGGAGTATACACCTGCCATCTTGGCCCTGGACCAGCCGAACTCTTCGGTCATTGGGTTAAAAAAAGTGCTGAACCCGTAAAAGAAGGTCCCGACACCAAAGGCATTGATAAAAAAACCAAAAAAGACAATCCTCCATCCATAAAACATGTTTTGGATTTTCGCTTTAACCTTACTGACGATACTGGAATCCGACAAATTCTATCTTCTTTTAAGCGGCTTAATAAAGCTGGCCGAAATAAGATAAGAAGTAACCACCGGCTATGGCTGAACCGATTACGCCGGCCACGTTGGCCCCCATGGCATGCATGAGGAGGTGATTGCGTTTGTTTTCCTGCAGCCCCAGATGCTGGACAATACGGGCGCTCATGGGAACGGCCGAAACACCGGCCGCGCCGATCATGGGGTTGAAGTTGTCTTTGGAAATCCAACTCATGATCTTCCCCAGAAAGACTCCGCCGGCGGTGCCGATGGCAAAGGCCATCAAGCCCAGACCGAGCACCATGAGGGTGCGGGTCTGGAGGACCTTATCCGCGGGCATGGAAGCCCCGATCCCGAGCATGAGCAGAATGGTGATGATGTTAACCAGTTCGTTCTG
Source organism: Candidatus Adiutricales bacterium (assembly GCA_036480955.1). Taxonomy (GTDB): domain Bacteria; phylum Desulfobacterota; class Desulfarculia; order Adiutricales; family JAFDHD01; genus JAZGHI01. The sequence goes on along the minus strand of JAZGHI010000413.1, from coordinate 813 downwards.
GGCGGTTTTAGATAGACGCTCCACCACCCCGCTTTCACGGAACAGGTTGCCCAATAGGAGCATGCCGACCAGTGGCGCGCTCTTGGGAATAAGCAGGATGATAATGATCGAAGAATAAATGGGAAAGAGTATTTTTTCCGTTCTGGACACTTTCCTCAATATGGCTTTCATCTGGATCTGACGTTCTTTTTTTGAGGTCAGGGCCCTGATAATGGGTGGCTGGATAATGGCCACCAAGGCCATGTAAGAGTATGCGGCCGTGGCCGTGATACCCATGATGTCTGGAGCCAGAAGACTGGTGGTAAAGATGGTGGTCGGTCCGTCGGCCCCGCCGATAATGCCTATGGAGGCGGCCTCCTTAATACTGAATCCCAGCCAGATAGCTCCGGCAAAGGCCGTGTAAATCCCTATCTGGGCGGCCGCTCCCAGGAGAAATGACCGGGGGTTGGCGATAAGCGGCCCGAAGTCGGTTAAAGCCCCGATGCCGAAAAATATGAACTGGGGGAGAATGGTCCAGTGGTAGAGACCGTATTTGAGGATGATACCCAGTACACCGGCCATCCCTGGCGCCAGGTCGGCCGAAGGCTGAGTGGTCAATCCGGTCAGGGGTAGGTTAGCCAGGAGCATCCCCGCGCCGATAGGCAGCAGTTCGTAAGGCTCCCATTCTTTTTTTATGGCCAGGTATATGAAGCCCAGACCCACCAGGATCATAATCAATTGTCCTGGATTCAGGGCTAGAGAGGCGAAACCTGTCTGAATACCGAGCATGGTCTCTTAACCTTTCTCCTTGTCAGGTTTGTTATTCTCAATCCG
>JAZGHI010000412.1:0-3754 GCA_036480955.1 Candidatus Adiutricales bacterium | reverse complement strand
GCCTTAAGAACCGTATGCGGTTCGCGGTCGAGGTGGTTCGTTCCATAAAAAAGTCGGTGAGTGACGATTTTCCGGTCTTGATAAAGCTGGGCTGCCGGGACTATTTGGATGAAGGCGTCGGCCTGACCATCGAGGAAGGGGCGGAAGTTTCGCAAACCCTGGAAAAAGAAGGTGTTTGCTTGATCGAGATCAGTAATGGCTTTCAGGATGCCTCCTATCGGAAGCAGAGGCTGGGGACGATAACGCCTGAGAAAGAAGCCTACTATCTGCCTGATGCTCGGGTAATTCGAGACAAGACCACCGGCCCTCTCAGCCTGGTCGGTGGAATGAGAAGCCTGCCGGTCATGGAGGAAGTGGTCGGTTCGGGCGTGTCGGATTGTGTATCCATCTGCCGGCCGCTTATACGTGAGCCGGGCCTGATAAATAGATGGCGGCAAGGGGATACTCGTTCGGCTGATTGTATAAGTTGCGGGGGATGTTTTAACCTTGGTGAGGACAAGAAATTGAAAATCTACTGCCGGCAGTTGGCAAAAAAGGAAGGCAAATCGTAACTGAGACCTCTGCAAAACGAGTAATTTGAGGTCAAATCGAGGAGCACGAAAATTTAAGCCACAGGAATACTTGTAGTATTTCGAGGACTAAAGCCACTGCAGGCGAAGCCGAAGTGGCAGCTCAAATTTTGAGCGCGACAAAGAGTTGGGCCAAAGGGCGAAGTTTTGCAGAGGTCTCAACTATTCATCCTTAAGCCTATCTTCGATAATGGCGGGAAGGCAGGGGGCCGTCAGGTTTTTTTCCGGGCGGCCAGTTCGTCTACCCTGAAAACGGGCCATTCCCGGCGGCCGCTTTCTTGGCTCTCCATATAGTATTCATCCGGGTTTTTTGTCAGACGGCCTATTACCGAAGCTGAAAATCCGGAGCCGTCCAGCAAATTGACCGCCTTTCTAGCGTCCTCTTCTGGCAGGGTGAACAGCAGGCAGCCCGATGAAATCAGGCCGAGAGGGTCAACATTGAGGAGCCGGCAGATATCCGCCGTTTCCGGTCTGATCATCACGCTGTCTAAATTGACCGCAAGCCCGGAGTCCGAGGCCTTGGCTATCTCCAGTAATCCGGTAGCCAGACCGCCCTCGGTGGGATCGTGCATAGCGTGGACATCCAGTCTTTCAACGGCCAGTTTGGCCGGTGGGACCACCGAAATGCCGGGATCAAAAAGAAAACCAACGGCCCGTTCAGTAAATGGGAGCCCGAATTTTATCTCAATTTGCGGCCGGTGTTGATTAGCCAGAATTGAAGTCCCCTCCACCCCCATGGGTCCCACCTGGATGATCGCGTCACCCGGCCGGCCGTCACCGGTCCTTATAGGCCGGGGCTTGATGAGCCGGCCAAACATAGTCACGGAAACTATCAACCCATTTACCGCCTCGGATATTTCAGAATGGCCGCCGATGAGCGTAACGCCCAGACTATCGCCGGCTTCGATGGCCTGCAGCATTACGGCCGCTATTTGTCTTTCCGTTGTGTTCGGGGGCGTTATGATGGTCAGGATGAAAAACTCAGGTTCACCCCCCGTGACCGCGATATCGTTGGCATTAATATGCAGGGCGTAGAAGCCGGGTTCGGGTGTTTCGAAGGTAATGGGATCCGAGGTTACAACAACCGATCCTTCCCCCAGGGAAATCACCGCCGCGTCTTCTCCAGGACTCGGGCCGATTAACAGGGCCGGATCTGTTTTTCGAGGGAGGCTCAGTAGAGAGGCGAGAAGCCGGGGCGGAACCTTTCCCGGCGGCAGGGATTCGTTTTTAAATTTCTCTAATATACACTCAAATCTGCTCGCCATGTCATTCGAGTTTACCAGAATCTTGATGGCTTCTTCCGATCGATTCCGGCCATGCGATAGTCAGCCATGAAATCATCGGCCACTCTTTTCGGGTCGAGGGACAGGTGTTTGGCGTAGGCCGTCACAAAGCCTCGTGTGTACACTTCATCGGGAAGGGCGGCATAATTTTCTTCTTCAATATTTTCCAGATAATGTATTTGTATTTTCGTTACCAGGGCAATTTCGTGCAGGCCGATATTCAATTTTTCCCGGATCTGTTTAAGAGCCGGTCCGCTAAAAGACGTGATCTCAGACAAAGCATCCTGGAAATCCTCGCCGCTGACAATGCTTCCATCGCGCCCCGAGGCGGTGGGCTCCTCCTGGAAAAAATTCAGAAGGTTCTGGTAAGCGGTCTCTATCTGATTGAGTATCACTGTCTTTTTTCCATCAGAAATTTCATCCTCAACCGACCTGGTTACGATTGAGTTGCCTGAATAAAGGTCCTTGAACAGGTAATAGGATTTTTTGACTTCCGATAAGGACGCCTCAGGGGTAAGTTCCAGGATTTCAAAATACTTTTGAAAATCATCCCGCTTCATGGATTCTACCTGATTCCAATCTTACGGCCAAGGGTGAGGTTTTCGGCCAGCCTGGTAATCTCGTTGGCGCAGCTAGAAGTTGACTGGGTTTGCATATAAGTCTGCTTCTCGTTCACGCACCGGGATACAAAGCTGTCGTACTCTATATATCCGGCAAAATGCGCTTGAAGGTCAAAATATTTTTTGCAGACACTTACTAAATGATGGCCGACTTTGACCTCCTGATTGCTCCGTATCTGGTTCAGGATTACATATACTGTGAAATCGGATACGATTTTATCTATGACCGTCTCGACCGAACTGGATAATCTCTTTAAATAATCAATCAGTTCACTCAAATTGGTGATATTATGTTCGGCCCTCTTGCTCCAGGCCTCGCGTATCTCGTCCTTCATACCGTTGGCACTGAAAGTGGACGTTAGTTTTCTGAATAGGACATTCTTCAAAAAATGGTACATGTTTTCAATGGATATTAATTCGGGGACAACGACCAGAAGCATTTTGTCGGCCAGCAGGAAGGTGTCGAGAATGTTAAAGTGGGTTCCGCCGCCAAGGTCGATCAAAACGAAGTCCGCGTCCAGGCCCCTTATGTGTCTGAAAAATTTCTGTTTCTGCGAGTGTTTTATACTGTCGGGGGTCAGCGATCGGAGTGTACCCGCCAGCAGCTCCAGGTTCTCGATGCCGGTATCGATGGTCAGTTTGCTGAGAGAAATTTGATCGTCGAAAAATTCGGATAAAGAGACCTTCGGTTTCCCCAGGCCCAGAAACGTGTGAAGGTTGGCGCCGCCGAAATCGGCATCTACCAATATGACCTTCCGCCCTTGTGAAGCCAGGCTGCAGGCCAGACTGCTGATCACGAAGCTCTTCCCTACGCCTCCCTTGCCGCTGCCGATGGCCCAAACCTCATTCTCTTGTTCTGGAAATAAATTCAGATTCATCGAATCCGTCCGGTTTTTGGGTGTGGTTACACTTTGTATCACCACCCGCTCCTTCTGTCCAGACTCCTGTACCGAGTGGCCTCACTATTATGGCGCGGGGAAATTTCACCCGCTGCTTCTTTATCGGCCATAGTGCGGGCCAACTTAATAATACTGGTCTTGGCGCGGGCTGAAAGACCATGGCTGCCCATGGCCCCCTTGACCCGTTCCCATATTATTTTAGTAAAGTTCACCGGATGCTTCCATCCCCAGCTCTTTATATTTAACCGTTGGCACCTCCACGTGCAGGTCTATCCGGTCGAGAAGTGGGCCCGAGATGTGGGCCCCGTCTCTCTCTATCTGGTTGACATCACAGGTACATTCCTTAACCAGATCGCCGCTGTATACTTTATGGATGTGCATAC
>JAZGHI010000411.1:0-3595 GCA_036480955.1 Candidatus Adiutricales bacterium | reverse complement strand
TTGACCAGGACTACATACCACCCTGGGACACAGTGCTGTTTCACGAAAAAAAGCTCATATTCCGGAAGGTGTTTGAGGATATAATCGCTCGTATTACCTGAACACAAATATTTAATTTTACTTTGAGCTCATGGCCCAGTTCTGCATCGGGGCCAAAATGATATATTGGTCAAAGACTCCTCTCCTGGAAATGGTCGGCGGTTGGCCCTTTTTTCTTGCCCAGGCGTTTCTATGGCTGTAAAATAGGACACTACTACTTAGATTACAAAAAGCATCAAGGAGAAGCGCTGTATGTGTGAAGAGTGTTTTGAACACAAACTCGCCACCGTGTTCGGCCAGGATCAGCAGAGCTGGTTTTTTAGCCCGCACGCCTACGATTACGAGTCGTGGCTCAACGCCATGGACAAGATGACTGAATATGGCTCACAATACGAATGGATCAATGCCATTAATCCGGGGAAATTCGGCGCTGGTTGGGTAGAAAAAGTTGTCGACGGCGGGCGTACATGCCAGGTTGTTACCCTGGAGGAATCACTCGAGATACTGCGGATATGTAAAGAAGCCAACCCGGAGGGCAGTAATTTTGTGGGTTTGAACGACACCTGTATCTGCAAAAGGACACGGGGTGGAGATATCACCGAAGCCGTCTGTATGTTCATGATCAATATTCCAAAGCCCGAGGACATGCCCTCGTCGGAGCGTGACAGCACCAGACTGCGTAAAACGGGTGAAGAAGCTCTGCGGCAGACGTACGACCCGGGCGATACCATCAAGATGAAGGAGATGCTGCTGGACTACGAGAGAAGATTAAGGCTGGTGCATACCGTATTCACGATCCATTTTCCCCGGGCGATCACCATATGCAACTGTGAGATGCCCTACTGTCATTCTTTCAGACAGCGCTATATTTACGGCGTCAAGAACTCGGCCATCGAAGGGTATTACGTAATCTCGGTGGACAATGACAAATGCGTGGGATGCGGAGACTGTGAGGCTCAATGCCAGTTCGGAGTGATGAATCTGGATAAGAGGTTAGGGAAAATAACCACCATGCCGACCCTCTGCATGGGTTGCGGTATATGCCGGAGTGTCTGTCCCACCGGGGCGCTGAAGATGGTTCCACGCAAGCGGGTTACCCAACTGGAGATACAGGAACCGGCCAATCTTCAGGTTGTGATCAGGCGGGAGGCTGATAAAAGATGAAAGAAGATATAAATCGTATCCGTGAAGCGGACTGCGGCTATCCTGAACTCGTCATTACCGAAGCGTACAAAAACGCCCCGGAAATTACTGTAAGTGAGAAGTGCGTCGACCCTCAGGAATGCCGCCAATGTCTGGAAGTATGCGCTCCAAAGGTGTTTGTACTAGCCCCTGATCTGACCATGGTACCCACCCCTGAACATCCCATGGTTAATGTAGGCTGGGAGAACGCAAGACCGGAGACTATGCGGGTTATTGCCGCTGAACCGGCTTTATGTACCCAATGCATGGGCTGCGTCCGCGTGTGCCCGGCCAATAGTATTACAGTCAAATTCAAGGAGGAAAGCGTATGAGCGATGACGGTCTTTTAGCCAAAACCTACAATTTTATCTTGAGCCGCATGGTGGATACCGGCCAGGCGCCGCATTATACAGAGATAGCGTCTGAACTGGGCCTCTCAGTAGAAGAAGGCCGGAAGGCCCTGCATGATTTAATAAATGCTGGTATACCGGGCTGGCTCTTCCCTGAAACGGATATTCTCGTTTCCATGGCGCCGTTTAATAACCTCCCGAACCAATACCGGATCACCATTGACGGCCAGCAGAAATGGTTCGGCCAATGAGCGTTCGAATCGCTGGCGGTCTGCTGGCTCTTTCCTGGTAAGACGGTTCAAATAGACTCTCCCTGTCTGGATTGTGGTGAACCGATCCGGATCCGAATCAAAGACGGAGAACTCCAAGAAACCGAACCCGACGGGATCATTGGACATGTATCCGTACCTTTTATGAAGTGGATGGAGAACCTTCCCTTTGCCTGAAGTACCATGCACTACTTCCGGTCGGAAGAGCATCTTCATAATTGGGCCGATTACGATTCCGAGAAGGAGGGTGGCCTGATCTCCCTGGCTGGTCTCGTTAGATGGTTCTCTATTGACTTTTTCCGCAAACGTATGGAGCCGGATTATTTCTCCCGGCGGCAGGAATACATGGGTAGCTTTGTAGCGACCCTGGCCGAAATCGGGAAAAGAGGCCCCTTCTGGATACCGTAAAACAAGCAGATTGAATAATAGTTCAGTGCGTTAACAAGGAGAAAATCATGCCCATCAGCCTTTCACCTCTGGCCCACATTGAAATCTCGGTACGAGACGCCGAGGCCGCCTACCGGTTTCTCAATCATGTCTTCGGGGCCAGGAAAGTTCAGGAAGGGTTTGTCGATTTTCTGCAAAGTCAACAACTCAAATTTACTTACGGGGACAAGAGGGCTCAGGAAGAGTTTGACGAAATTATGAACGGCACCCAGTATAACGGATGCCACGTAGGATTGGGAGACGTGGTGTTTCAATTCATCGAGCCTTTGAAGGGAAAAAATTCTTGGGCTGAGCAGATCACCAAAACCGGTCCTGGAGTTCACAACCTGACCTTTGGGGTTGACGACATGCGGGAGACGGTCAACACCCTGGCCGGAGAAGGCATTACCCCTCTTTTCTCCTTTCCCCTGGATTGGGCCAGGCTGTACGGCGAGGAGAACATTAAAGACGATGCACAACCTGTTTATATGATGGACTCCATGGGTAAGCTCGGTTTTCACCTGGAGCTTTTCGAATCGGCGCTCAAGGAGACTCCGGTTAATCCAGCCGCTCCTAAATATGTTACCGGTGAAAATGAGCTGATCGGACCGGTCTCACCCATGCTCCATATCGAACTGACCACCGACGACGCGGAAGCAACACTTAGCCTATTATCGCGCGCCTTCGGCTCCCAAAAAGTGGAAGAGGATTTCGCCAATTTTCTGGACAGTCCATTCATGCGTATCATCCACATGAACTTAAACAACGTGGTCCTGCAGTACTGCCAGCCCCTGGCTGAACAGGGCTCATGGTATGAACAACTGAAGGCCCGGGGACCAAGTGTTCACAATATCACCTTTGTGGTGGACGATATTGACGAAACCATGAAGAGGATTGAAGAGGCCGGAGCGAGTGACCTTTTCACCTTTCCCCTGGACTGGGCCAAGCTGGCGGGCGAAGAAAACGTGCGGCCGGACAGCAAACCGGTGCATATGGTGGACACCATGGACATACTCGGTTTTCACCTGGAGCTTGCTGAAAGGCCGGTCAAGGACGGCGCGAATTTCGATATTCTATTCACAGACTATAAGTAGGCTAAAAAAGCCATCTTAGAGAGTTTTTTTTAAAAAGGCGGGTGGCTCAGACGACTTGTTCAAAGCGTCTGAGTGCCGAAGGCAGCAGGCCAAGCCTGCAATGATATCTAACTTTCATCACTTAGGAAATACAGGTCCCCTATTTCCAAAGCTACTCATTTATCTTTGCCGTCATGGACGGACACAAGAAGTCCAGCCTGGTGGATTGATTCATATTCCCTCATTATTCGTAAAC
>JAZGHI010000410.1:0-4375 GCA_036480955.1 Candidatus Adiutricales bacterium | reverse complement strand
TATGGGGCACCGGCCGACTTTGGCTATTACGGCTTGAGGGCTTTCTTCTATCACTTCCGTGCTGATACCCAAACCCTTCTGAACGTTCCCCATAATCTCATGAGCCGCTATAGCGTCTATTTCAATATCTCCCGCTTGCTCTCTCTGCATTTGACCCTGTATGGTGCCCATAGTTTCGCTCATCTTAGTTGCCAGGCTAATCGCTTTGTCTTCACCAATTTCTTCCGCGACCGTATTCATATACGCGGTTAGAAAAACCAGGGCGGTCATAGATCCACTGAAAACATCTTCTTGGCTCATTTCCCACACCTTTCTTTATGTAGTCTCCCTATTGGAAAAGGTAATTGGTCCTCTTCAAATCAAGCCGCCGAGGATAATTGGCACCAAAAACATAAAAGCCCCCAGAGAGAATACCTTTTCTCCTGGAGGCCTGGCTACGGATACTTCAAAACCAAAAACATGACTATCGTTCCTGTGATGGCCGCGTGGTTTCTGAATCCAGTTCAAAAAATTTAACGGAATATACCGTATTGAAAGCAAAAGGTCAAGAAATTAAGCTTCGAGATTACCTTAAAAATGCCAAGGTAACAGTTATAAGTTGGCCTTCTTTACGCGTCTGAACTCTCCTCATTTTGTGTGAGTGAAAGCTCGGGTTTCCAGCTTTTTAAGAACCATATTCAAAAAAGACAGGACCGGGATTGTTAGTAAACCGAGGAAAACTTCTTGATTGTCTCGATCATCTAGCTTAAATATTACAATGCGGTTATCGCCACAATTCACGCTTTATCAGTGGAAGCTGAAAGGAATCGTCTTGTATATCGGGCGAACTTTTAACGAAATTTTCCACGATCAGATTCAGCATTGGAGAAATCCGGGTAAAGCCTGGGAGATTCTTTAGCCCTGGCGAGCCCGGGGCAGTATCTTCAGTCCTCTGCTTTTGAGCCGTTCCTGAGCAGCGGGATTGAATTAGAGTCAATCAAAGAATGGCCCGCGGCTGATCCAATGCTAAAAGAAAAAACCGCAAATAAAGCTGAATTGTCCAAGGCTGAAGTCAAAATCAAGGTTTACCCCATGGTTTGGTATAATAATCACCCTGGTCATGGAAATGAGCTTGATCACGCCGCCGGTGGGGGTTAACGTGTTTATCCTCACTGGTGTGGCCAAAGATGTTCCCATGTATACTATATTCAAGGGCATATTCCCCTTCTGGATAGCCATGCTGACCTGTATCATCCTACTGATTCTCTTTCCTCAGATGGCCTTGTTCCTGCCGGGCACGATGTCTAATTGACTCTAATTTCCAGTCTAAATTGAGGCGATGACCGCTACCGAAGAAAACACCAGGCAAAGATGGATCAGCAATCTACTGGTATCGGTTGCTTGCCTGATCGCGGTGATAAGCCTGTTCGGGTGCTCAGCGGCGGTGGAGCAACCGCTTCTAACTGTTCCGCGGCAAAGCCTTAATCTGGAGTCCTTTGAATACATCTGGACCACTATCCGCGACCAGCACTACGATCCATCGTTTGGGGGTCTCGACTGGCAAGCCGTCCATGACGAACTGCGCCCTGAAATGGAAAACGCCCAAACAATGATGGAAGCCCGAACCATCATGCATGAGATGATTTCCCGCCTTAAACTCTCACATTTTTCAATCATACCCGGAAACCTTTACGAGAATATGGACAAATCCGCTCTCCAGGACGCCGAACCCGGTGTGACCGGGATTGATATCCGCCTCATTGATGACCAGGTGATCGTCACTCGGGTCGAGGCGGGTCAACCGGCTGATAAGTATGGGGTAAGGCCTGGGTGGCAGATCGTCCGTATCGGCAAAGAAGATTTGAGCGAGCGGGTGAAATTATTGGCGCAGGCGTTTGAAAGTAAAGCCGAATTGAATTCCATAGTAACTTCACGCATGAAATCCCGGTTGACGGGCATATCCGGAGACACAATTCCGGTCGAGTTCCTTGACGGTAATAATAAGAGAGTTAAGCTCAAGATTCCACTAGCCAGACAGAAAGGCCATAAATTCAAATTAGGATACCTTCCCACCTTCTATGTATGGATTAAAGTCAAAGAAATTAAACCGGCAATCGGCTATATCTCTTTTAACGCATTCTTCGACCCGATCAACGTGATGCCGGTCTACAACAAAGCCATGGAATCTTTCATGGAGAATAATGGTCTTATAATAGACCTGAGAGGCAATCCGGGCGGGATGCTCGGCATGGTGAGTGGGATGATAAGCTGGCTTATTTCGGAAAAAAATCAAATTCTCGGGACAATGTACCTGCGTGACAACACCTTAAAAACTGTAATCAATCCACGCGGCATAACTTATTCCGGGCCGGTGGCCGTTCTGATAGACGGGTTGTCTGCTTCAAGTTCGGAAATTTTCGCCGGAGGTTTACAAGACCTGGGCCGAGCCCGTATATTTGGAGAACCCTCAGCCGGCGCGGCATTGCTCTCGAATATTGTGAGTCTGCCGAATGGTGATTTTTTTCAATATGCTATCGCCAACTATCGGCTATTCAGCGGGAAAGAACTTGAAGGAAAAGGGATTCAGCCGGATGTGCTGGTCAGACCGTCGAGAAAAGCTCTTCTCGAGGGCCGCGACCCGGCCCTCGAAGCGGCTGTCGCTTGGATAAAAGGACAAAGCCGACCAGCAGGTTAAACTTTTTACGCCAAGTCAACTCAAAAAAATATCTTCAGGAGGTATGATCTCATGCGAATGGGCAAAAGAATTATTGGAATCCAGCTTGCTTCTCCATACCCTAGATGGCCAAAGTTGTCTTTATTTATACTGATGGCGGCAACGGTCATGGCCGGATCTTCGGGCTTCCTTGCCGCTGAAGGAGACCTGCCATCCGGGGAGGCGGTTTTCGATAAATACGTGGAGGTAACCGGTGGATTAAAGGCCTACGGTAATATACATAATATGTTTGCCAGAGGGACTTTTAAATTAGTTCAAGCCGGCATCACGGCCTCGATTTCGGTTTATTCCGCGGAGCCTAACTTGCTTTACACCAAGATAGAAAGCAAGACTCTCGGTGTAATCAAAAACGGTTTCAACGGAGAGGTGGCCTGGGAGACATCTCTCATGACCGGACCCAGGATCAAGGAAGGTGAAGAAAGGAAAGACGCGTTGCGTGATAATATCTTCCAAGGGGAGGCACGCTGGCGCGAAATTTACTTGAAAGCGGAAAACACCGGTCTAGTCCCCGTTGACGGCCGGCCCTGCTATAAAGTTGTCATGACTCCCAAAACCGGCCGGCCGGTTACCCTGTTTTTTGACAGGGAATCAAATCTGATTGTCAAGGTCGAGAGAACTTTCGCGAACCAGATGGGCCTCATTAAAGCTGAAATATATATGAGTGACTACAAGAGAGTTGACGGTATTTTAGTCCCTCATGTCACGAAGACCAAGTTTATGGGACAAGAAATGATAATGTCGCTCGAAAAAGTTGAAGCCAACGTTAAATTACCGGAAGGTGTTTTCGACCTTCCGGAAGAGATTCAGGCGCTTATTAAAAAGGAGAAAAAAGGGAATTGAAACCAGCATGATTTACTATTCTAGCCATGTCATGGAAACAGCCAAACCTTCGAGGAATCCTGTTTCGACTGCTGTATCTGCATGGCTGTCTGCCCGTTCAGCCGGCCGGACACAGTCTTACACCGGATAGTGCGCTAAATGGTGGCCCGGTCACCCATGGCCAAAAATCTTTTCCCGATATTGGATAACTTCATCTACGGAAAAACCTGGAGACCCCGCCCGGTTCCTTCCTGGCTCGATTATTCGAAATAAGAGCTAAAAAACGCTGCACTCGATCTACAGCCCTTGGTTACCGGTCTATTTTCTTGACACCGGATACCCACTATCTTATATTTGGGGCGGAAATACGTGTTTTTCCTGATCCGTGAACCACTCAATACTTGATAAGGAGATGCGCTGATGATGTTTCACATCCGTAGATTCAGGACTACAAGCTAGTCCTGGAAAACCAGAAGGATTGCATCTGAAAGAATCGCTTTAAGTAAGCATTCCAGACTGTAAATACCTGTCTGTCTCTTCAGGGCTCGCTGGTCTAAAACCCAGGTTCCTTTCAGCCGTCCGGAAGAGGGGCAGGTTTTTTATTATTAACCGGGTTAAACAGCCCGCTAAACTCCTGTCTGATACGAATAACAAAGAAAATCGGCCGCGGCTCAAAGGACTGCGGCCTTTTTTTTTCAGCCTTGATAAACAGGAATTTACCAGTGCCAAAACATCGAAAAAAGAAGTTTTATAAAACCGCTCCGAGGACCAGTTGGGACCCCGTGGCCGATTGGTACCACGGCTGGGTGGGCAAAAAAGGCAGTCAGTATCACCGCAAACTGG
>JAZGHI010000409.1:0-10063 GCA_036480955.1 Candidatus Adiutricales bacterium | reverse complement strand
CCGCTGATAAGTTCCGTTATTCAAGAGAGATTATCAGGAACTGAAAGACAAAAGGCAGAGGGGTTCGTTTTGCACATATACTGATCTCTTCGGACGGGACCTGTGGCTCAACCCGAGGGGAAATTAAGGCTGGGGATAACGAACGAGCTGCTGCTATGTTTGAATTTCTTCTTCTTCTTCTTCCATGTACAAGCCTGGGCCGAATAAAGCACCGCTAGGGGAAAAGGTCCTCGTTTTTAAATAGGGAATCGAGAATCCCCTTGAGAGGCCCCCTCGTACTCTCTTCATTTCTTCATTGCTGATTTTTTTGTCCTTCGGTAGATCTTTAATCTTGATTCTGGCCATGAGATAAATCTCCTTTCTTGGTTTTGTCCTGATTTTATAATTCTATTTCTTATTACTTGCCAGAGGCGCTATTCCCGCATATGCCTCAATACGATCCAGCAAGTACCCGGTATCCATAGTTATTGTATCTCTCGTCACTGTCTGTCTCATGAATTCCTTTGAAACCACCGAATATTTTTTTGATCTCTCCGGGGTTGATTTTCCGATCTAGTGAGAGTTCCCTAATCCTAATACGGGCCAGATTAAAATCCTTCTTTCTACTGAATACATTATGATGAGGTAATCGTTCTCGGCTGGTCAATAAGTCGAAAAAAATTTTTGCGTTCAGGTTTTCAGGGTCACATTTTAAGGCTTTTTCACAATACAATTTGCTTTCCGAAAAATCGCAAATCAAAAAATAACAAGCAGCTAATGAGATCAAAGCATGCGCGGCAAAGATCCGGGCATCGTAAGAAATCGAACAATCATAGTTTTTTTCTTCACCCCATTTTAGAAGCCTTTTGAAAACGGGAATGGCCTTTAAAAATCGTCCTTCGCTTATGAACTCCCGGCCGTTTAAAAAAAACAAGACTGGATTATCAGGAAAAGTTTTGATCGCCTCATCTAAAAGCAGACGGGTTGTTTTGCCCTGAACCTGCAGGCATTTGATAAGATCGATATAAGCAAGGCTGTTTCTGGGTTCGATTCTCTCCTTGAGCCTGATAATATCGATTGCCTTTCTCCATGTTTCTTCGGCCTGAGGAATTTGATTAAGATGTTTGTACACCAACCCTAAGTGACGGAGAATATGTGTATTCTCGGGATTGATTTTTAGATCGCTTAAAAGCAGCGGAAAATCGCGATGGTGTTTTTTAACCCGCTTCCTCTCGTAGCCAAAATGATCAAAAACACAAGGAAGTTTACCTATTTCACCACCGCTCTCAGAGATGGCCTGATTGAGCCCTGAAATAATATTTTCGTGGATTATACCCCGGTAGCGTATACGCGGGTCGTTTCGGAAAATACGAATGGCATGTTGCGGTGTTAAGCCCTTTTTGGGGAGAAGAAATGACTGGAAGGCCATTTTCGACGCATCTTGGAATGCCGGTAGTATTTCCGTTTTTGAAATAGGGTGTATCCGTTCGTCAGCGTCAATAGAGAGTATCCATTTACCGCGAGCATGATCGATCACGGTATTCCTCGCCGCCGCGAAATTATTGGTCCAGGGGATATTAAGCACCCGAGCCCCCCAATCCCTGGCAATTTCCGGTGTTTTGTCCGTAGATCCAGTATCTCCGATCACTACTTCGTCTGCGAGACTCCCTAGGGAGGCAAGGCATTTTTCAAGGAATTTCTCTTCATTTTTTACGATCATACAGACCGAGAGTATGATGTTTTTAATACCCACCTTGCCATCCCTTAATGATTTAAATCTCATTCAGGTTAACCGCAGATCGGATGAACGTGCGGGGACCCGCGTCTCCGGCTATATGATCCTCGCCTGAACCTACCGGCACGAACAATAGAAACATCTTCCTTAAGACGCAACATCGTCATCCGGGTGCAATGCCACTGGAATCGCGATTGCCGCAGCCACAGTCCCAGCCAGGATCCACGGATCGCGTATCATATTCAGGACTGGTCCATACCCGCCTGATATTTTTTTCATTTCCTCTTTACTGACGGTCATGTTCTTCGGTAAATCCTTGATCTTGATTCTGGCCATGATTTAATTATCCTCTTCCAGATTTCTCTCGGGTGAAGGCTGGGTATTGGCCCCGCCTCCCAATACATTTCTCATCTCCTGCTGACTGATCGTAACATCTTCTGGCAAATCCTTGATCTTAATCCTGGTTATGATCGCTCCCTTTCCGTTCAAGGTTTAAAAGGTGATACGTCTTGGTTCAAGTCGGTTTACAGAAAGAACCTCTCGTTTCTTCCCTGAAAAAACACATTAATGCCCAGGATAATGACTGCTTAAATTTTCGTCTTCGAAGGTTTGGATCCACCCGAACTGTCGCTGGCAGAGCCGACATTAGGGTAAGGGGTAGGTACGGGTCCGCCGGGAGAAGGAGTTAGACATACATCCGGAAATGCGGTTAAAATCTCCCCGGTTCCATAGTCGGCAATAGCAGAAAGATTTGTGATCAACAAACCCCCTCCCATCACCCGTCTCATCTCGGCCTGGCTTACCTGCCGGTCTTCGCGCAAATCCGCGATTTTTATTCTGGCCATCTTCGCATTGCCTCCCAACTTCGAGTTTCCGGTCTGTCAGTTGATCCGCTGGTCCGGAAAATTGTTTCCGGTTATAAAAAATCCACCCAACTCCCCCCGTTAAAATTCTGACTCCCGGATAAACCCTTAATTTTTAGCCATGCTGTTTTACGCGCGCTATTACCTTTCTTGGCCCTCAATAAGTTTTAAGTACTCATTATAGCTTAATATCACGGAGACCGGTCTGCCATGGCGATCGACCACGAACTTTTTACCCTCAACCGAGGTCTGGTGGAGAATTTCACCAAAAAGGACCTTGGCTTTGGTCGCTCCAATTGGTTCCAAGTCTTTGTACTTGATCTTGCTCACGAGAACCATTTCCTTTCCGAAGCATTCAAATTAATTATATTGATTAATGTTGATCGTTTTAGGTTTAATTGTCAAGGTTTATCTGAGGGTCTGGATTTTCGCAATATATGCTTCCGCTTTTCAACCGGGAAAAAGCAGGTAGCCTATAAGGATCATTTGATCTGCCTGAGTAAAAGCTGGTGCTGGAATTGCCTCGTCGTAATATTCAGGTTGATCTCGATGATCAGCCGGAACAAGAGGGAATTCCAAACCAGCTCAATTAGAATGAAAAATTATCCTGAATAACCATCTATTGCATTAGATCGCCGGCAATAGAAATTGTGAGTCCTTTCAGGCCGCGGGCCGTCCGCTTGCCTTCACCGGGTTTCAGGCATTCAAGGGCTTAGCCGCTGAAAGCTTATCATAATACCTCTTTCAGCCAGTCCTGGTAAGCAAGTTCCCGGACAGTTTCTTTTACTTCCGATGAAGTCTGATATTTCTTGTTGGAACCGGCGTCTTTATAAAGTTTGTCTTTGTATTTACTGATAAGAAGATTTACCTCCAGATGTTCTTCCAAGGTTTCCAGGGAGATGCCTGTGGCTTTAAGCCAGGCCTTGGTTTCCCGGGCCAGGGTCAAACCGTTCAGATGTCTAAAGGTATCGAATGCCTTTTGCAGTTGTGGAGTGGTCACCCTGACTCTATTTTCCCGTGCCGCTTCCGCCACAACTTTCCTCTCAACCACTTGCTGCAAAGTCGGAGCGAATTGTCCGGTTATTCTTAGAAAGTCTACAACGTCCGTCACTGCCACCTCGATCTCTTTTTGCTTCTTAGCCATGATCTTAAAACCTCCTTCTCACATTATTAAGTAAGTACAAAACACCCGACACGCCTTCTCGCTGCTTATAAAAATACAACGGAAGAGACCGTTGTAATAAGGCAAGATTAGACCGTTATCTTGATTCCTCCCTCTAAAAATTGGGAGATCCATTCGTTGAAAATGCCTTCTTTTATGATCTCCTCTGACTCTTCGTTCAATTCCGCTTTTTTTATTTCTTCCACCAGGATTAACTGGGAGCACTCTTCCAAGGCAAACGGGCCGAGTAAATCCCCGGCATCGGCGTTAAAAATCCTGGTCGAAATTTCAGGCAAGAGCATACCCCTGGATACATATCCGACGTATCCGCCTGAATACTTAGTGGCCTCATCTAATGAATGAAGCCGGGCCAGCGTGTGAAAATCTTCTTCATCCTCAGTTACCTGTAAAAGAATCTCGTTGGCCAGATTCTCATCCTTCACCATAATACTCGATATTCTGGCCACGTCGAGTTCGGCCCGATTGTTTGCAAAATATTCTTCAATCCTGTTTTCATCAGCCAGATGATTTTTGAGCATTGAAGTCAGGAGCGATGTTTCACAGAAGGCCTCGAAGTCGTCTTCGGTCAGGCCGGCCCTCTCAAAGAAATCCAGTGTCTCCTCAGCGGTGTTCAGGCCGCAGGCCGTTCTGAATTTGTCGGAAAAATCCTGCAATTGTTCATCGGAAACCTCGATTTTCAATTCTCTTGCCTTTTTCAATACTTCCTTCTGCTTGATAATCTCTGTGGAAACAGGTTGAATTTGACGCGTCAAGGATAAATACCTGACTACTTCTTCTGGGTTTATTTTATCCTCTGAATAGACGATTTCCATTTCAATCACCTCCTCCAAACATGGTCTTCGATCATTTAAACTTGCCAAATATCAAGGAAAACATGCTCTTCCGTTCCGTTACCAATTCGGCGACGCTGGTCATGCCGGCTTTGATAGGATAGCGTTTCCCATTAATCTCGAAGTAGGTCTTACTGATAGAGCCGCGCACGTGGTAAACCATGCCCATTACATGATCTTCGACGGCCGAAGGGGCAATAGCTGAAACCCAGCCATGGAGTATTCCGTAATCACTGTAAGGAAAGGCATCGATTTTGTATTTTATAGCCATATCTTCTTCGATAAGGCCTATGTCCTTATTAGCCACCACAATATCCATGTATAAAGGGCTATCGTCCGGGACGATGGTGCAAAGCAGATCCGATTCACGGACGTGAGCCCCGGTGGTCCTGAAGTAAAGTTCGGATATCACACCGGCGTTTTCAGCTCTGATCATCGTTTCGCTCTTTTTCGCTATATCGGGATTAGTGGAAGACCCGTCCTGCATCGATAACATCTTTTCATTCATTTCCAGTTGGTTCTGCATGGCATTGATAGCCTTCTGCTTCTCCAACCCAAGATTCTTAATCTCCTGCACAAGGACGGTTTTCGAGTTTGCCAGGTCGGCCGATTCTTTTTTTATCAGCCCCTCGATAATATTTCTTTCTTTCAGGGTTATTTTTTTTCCCGAGTTTAATTTCTCTACTTCCGACCGTGCCTTTTTGAGTTTACTTTTGGTGTAATTATACTCCCGAATGGATACGACACCTTTTTTGAATAGTTTCTCCGCATTCTGAAAATCAGCGGATAAAAGGTCTATCTCGGAATCCCAGAAATTGAGGTCCGAGGAGAGAGTGTCGAGGGAGAGATTGTTCTGCTCCAGTTTCAGTTTATTGACCATTAATGAGTTTTCGTGGCTGCGGTGGAGCTGATTCATTTTGGTTTCAATGAAGGATATTTTTGTATCGAAATACTCCCTTTGAAGCGGTAAGGCCTCACGAAGCTCTTTGACCTTCGAACGATAGGCGATGGCCTCTTTGGAGCGAATCAGAAAAAGCGGGTCGTTTTTCCGCACGCTCTGCCCTTCAGATATAAAGATTTTCTCGAGATAGCCGCTTCGGTCGGAGAGCAATCTTATCTTATGAGAAGCCGGTCTGGCTACGGCCCGGCTTTCCACGACAAGATCAAGCTCGCCAAAGACGGAATAAATAAAGGCCGTGGTCAGGATGAGTACAATTAAATAGATCAGCCCGCGAGAGAAGATATTCGGCATTCTCTGGAGGTGCTCTGTGACCAGGAAATTCTCGAAGGGAGAATCCACGGGTGTCACCTCGAACATCTCAGGCTGTTCGTCAGTGGGCGTATTTGTTTGGCTTTCTTCCATTGAATCCCATGTCAGAGATTTAACTGCTGATGGTTGAGGTAATGATAAAGGCCCCGGCTGCTCATAAGTTCGTCGTGGTTCCCTTGCTCCACAATCTCCCCGTTGTCCAGGACGATAATATTATCCGCTTCTCTAACCGTACTCAGGCGATGGGCTATAATGACGGCTGTTTTATTCTGAAGCATGGCGTTCAGGTTCTTGTGGATGGCCTTCTCAGACTCGGTGTCGAGTGAGCTTGTGGCCTCGTCGAAAATAATGACCTTCGGATTTGAATAAAGAACGCGGGCGATGGCAATCCTTTGAATCTGACCGCCTGAAAGTAGGAGACCGCTTTCCCCGATCTTCGATTCATAACCCGCCGGCAGGTTGGAAATGAAATCATGGGCGTTGGCGAGTTGAGCCGCTTCGATCACCCTTTCCACATTTTCATCCAAACCACCGAGGGCGATATTCTCCCTTATGGTTCCACTAAAGATGAAATTTTCTTGAAGCACAAATCCGATGAGATGGCGCAGGCTGGAAAGGTCAACGTTGTTTATGTCATATCCGTCAATACTTATCTTTCCCTCGGTTACCTCATAGAATCTGGCGATCAGCTTAACCAGAGTTGTTTTGCCTGAACCGCTTCTTCCCACAATGGCCATAGTTTGTCCCGAGGGTATTTTCAGGCTGATGTTCGATAGGATATAAGAGTCATCCTCACCGCCATAACGGAAATAGACCTTATCAAACTCGATTTCACCCCGTGATTCCCTGAGGATGATATCAGTGGATTGCGTCATCGATTCAGGAAATTCCGATTTGGCCGTAAAGACATCATTGAGCCTGGCCACGGAAACTAAGATTTCCTGTATGTCGTCCCAGGTCGAGATAATCCTGTTTATGGGCGTGATTACGCTGCCCGTCAAGGCCATGAAAGCCATCAGTTCCCCAATGGTCATGGCTCCCTGAAGAACCTTATGGGCTCCGTACCACAGGACCAGGGTCATACTCAAAGCGGCCAATAATTCCCCGAGGGAGTTGAAGTACATACTGGTATTGTACAATTTGAAATCAATGTTCAGGGTTTTTATAAATTTATCCTCCCACTTCCAGCGGGTCTGATACTCCACATTCATGGCCTTGACTGTATCGATACCGTTGATGGATTCGATGAGATGAGATTCCGATTCGGCTCTGGCGGCAAAAGAATCTATATTCAGCCTCTTAAGGATGGGAGTAAATACTAGGGTTATTAATATGAAAAATGGTATCAGCACCAGGATCATGACCGTGAGCTGAGTGTTGTAATAGAACATCAGGGAAAGATAGACGATAATAAGGATGGTATCGAGAACCATGGTCAGGGCCGTGTTAGTCAAGAAATTACGGATTTTCATGTTCTCGCCGAAGCGGGTGATGAAATCCCCGATCTTTCTGACCTTGAAGTATCCCAACGGCAGGGCCAGCAGGTGTTTGTAAAAGAGGACCAGCATCTTCAAGTCGATCTTCATGCTGGTATGGATGATCAGGTATTGACGGACAACCATGGTCAGGATACGGAAAACAAGAACGATTACCATCCCGATGAGCATGATATTGAGCAGGGAGACATTCTGATGAATGAGTACCTTATCAATTATATTCTGGGTAAAGATCGGAGAGGCCAGCCCGAATAGATTCAACAGCAGGGACGCGATGAAAATTTCAAACAGGATCAACTTATAGTCCAGAACGAATCCTATGAACTTTTTCCAGGATGATTGGTCTTCCGTCTGATCCTCAAAATCCAGAGTCGGTTCAAGGGTCAATGTTATCCCGTTGGTATTTTCGACAAAATATTCCTTTTTATATTTCCTGTGACCGAGGGCCGGGTCCGCGACCCAGACGTGTTTTTTATCGATTTTATAAACGATTATATAGTGATATCCCTGCCAATGCGCAATACAAGGTAAATGGATCGACATTAAGGCGTCGTAATCGATTTTCAAACCCCGGGTGGAAAAGCCCAGCTGTTCAGCGGCTGAAGCCAGATTGGCCATCGAAGACCCGCTGAGATCAACGTGGGCCAGTTCGCGTAATCTGGCGGAAGAAAATTTCTTCCCGTAGTATTTGGCGATCATGGCTATACCGGTTGTTCCGCAGGTCATCTGGTCATGCTGCATGATAAACGGGAAACTTATGCGTCTCCGATAAAATGAGGACAGCTTTCTGGAGTACTTCTTCCTTACCCTCGATGCCTTTTCTTCAATCTCAGGAACCTCTTCTTCCACGGCTATATCTTTTGTCGCGGCCAGTTCCTGTTTGATTATCTCCGAGTAAGGTATGGGTGGTTTATCCGTAAGATATGACTTGATCCGGTCTTCTATGACCATTCTCAATTTAGGGGATTTATCAACCAGGGCGTCAAAGGCCTCCCTGGTGAGAGAAAACAGGTGGCATTCCGTGAGGCATACGACATCGGCAAAACGGGTTGAATCTTCGAGAAGCGCTTTCTCACCAAAGAAATCGCCTTCCCGCAAGAAATTTATCAACTCCTGCTTTTCCCCGTCCCACTTGACCACCTTGAGTTTTCCACTCTCGACCAGGTAGAATTTATCCGGACTCGCTCCCTGCCGAAAAACTACATCGTTGGCGTTATAAAACTCAGGCGTTAACTGACGGGCAAGTTCCTGGAAATCCTTTGGGGATACGTCCGATAGATTCGTACATGTTTTCAGGAACTGATGGATGGATGTGTTTTTTATGAATTTATCAAAATATTCTCTGAGAGCCGGCTGAGAGAAAAGGTATTTATTAAATTCGTCCCGGTCAATCTCGATAAGGATACTGTCTTCCGTGGCGCGGGCGGTCGCGTTGCGGGTGCCTTCCTGAATTAGAGCCGTCTCACCAAAATGATCGCCTTTGGTTCGAAGACCCAGGCTGATTTCCTTTTGATCCTCATTTTTTTTAACAATCCTTACTTTGCCGCTGTAGACTAGATAAAATTTATCACCCGGCTCGTCTTGCTCAAAAATAACCTCCCCGGCGCTGACAGACCTCAGTTCCGCACCCTCCATTAATCCTTCTAAATCCTCATCCGTGTAGATAGAAAATAGAGGGATTTTTCTTATAAACTGGGAAAGGTCTCGAATATCCATGCTAAGCTTCTTGTCGCCATAGGTTAGGTCATTCTTGAAATCTTTTCTTAAAACCTTATCAAAAATAATAACAAATTTCAATTATTTAACTTGTGCCAAAATATCGAAGAGGATATTCGAGCAGATAGAGTGATCAAAAGAACTGATTTCGGTTTCCGAACCCACAATAAACGCAGGCGCTCTCTGAGCGAAAGCCTTACTGCCGGCGCGGCTTTGCCTGGCTGCTCAGGACTCGGCTAGATTTGGATAAATCCGATGACCGGAGTGGAATTACGAAATATCTATTTCGAGATCAAGTAATTATACACCGATAAATTTCCAATTGATATTTTACCATAACCATTCTGCGGTTAAATGGCCGGACGAAAGAGGCTGCCGCTCCGTTCCATAATATTCAGAAAAAAAAAGACTTGACAGCCGTGAAAATTTTGTACTATTTTGATTAAAACGATTAAATTGTAAAACCCGGGGAAAGGAGATATGCGCAAATGGCTCGTATTAAAATAAAGGATCTTCCCGCCGATATGACCTTGAGCAAGGACGAATTGAAACGGGTCAAAGGTGGATTGCTGACCACGACATTAAGAGTATTCCCAAAGGTGGAGTTAACATTTGGCAAAGTAGAGTCCGGTTCCGGCGATCTGCTGACTGATCCTACTTTCCAAATGGATAAATATTAATCTGGCCGGCGGCTCCGGAGGGGTCAGCAGCCCTTTTTTCAATACTGGATTAATCACCATCACAATCAGAATTATTATATTTGATTTTTCTGGCAAGGCGCCATTGTCTTGATGAAGCTTTTTCATGACTGAACAGAGAGTTATAGACAGGCTCCCTGCGGTATACAATAAATTCCTTCCCAATTTTTTTAAGCGCACGATTCCCAGGGAATCAATGGCCACCTGTGCCGACTGCGCTATGTGTCCGGATCAGGAGAATTCTTTTCCGGATATAATCAGTTTTAACAAAGCCACCAAGTGCTGTACCCATT
>JAZGHI010000408.1:0-4008 GCA_036480955.1 Candidatus Adiutricales bacterium | reverse complement strand
AAAAAAGCAGAGTTCAAGTATCTCAGGAGTTTATACGAAAGGGCAATCTCATTCTTGATGATCCCTTCCAGACTCCCAAAGTCGAGGTCCGGTTTGTTTATCTCACGAATTATCCTCAGGTAATTGATCTTGAAGGCGGGGATGTCCTTGCCCTTGATGATAACCGGTTTGCTGAAAAAATAACCTTGAAAATAATTGTAACCCATTTCATGGGCCTGTTCGAATTCATCTCTGGTCTCGACTTTCTCGGCCAATAGTGCGATGTCCGTAGGGCCGTAAGTATCGGCCATGTGTTGCCGAACTTCGGTCGTGGTTTGGGTGAAATCTATCTTTAAAATATTGGTAAAGTCTAGAAGGGGCTCAAATTTCTTCTCATCAATGAAGTCGTCCAGGGCTATTTCGTAACCAGACTGTTTAAGTTTCTGACAGGCCTTTTGAATTTCCTCATCCGGGTTGATATTTTCCAGTATTTCGATCACCACCACCTTCTGGGGTAGAAGAAGCGCATAATTCGCCAACAGAACGTCCCGGGTAAAATTAATATAGGCCTTCTTGCCTCCGGTCATTTTTTCTATTCCGAACAGCAGGAAGGTGTCGGCAATCACCTTCGAGGAGGCCTGGGTACCATCGGGACTTTCGAAGAAGTTATTCAAACCAGACCTGAACAGGAGCTCATAAGCAATTACGTTCAGGCCGCGATCAAAAATAGGCTGCCTGGCAATATAGGCGTCGGTCTGCGGTTGTTGGATACTATGCGGTTGTTGGATACTATGCGGTTGTTGGATACTATTAGTAACAACCTTCTGTGCGGTTTTATGGCGCGATGAGAAAAATTTTTTCATACCAGGCATCCCCTGAACCTAAGAATATCTACGAGAAATTAGTAGGCATTATACCAGAAATTCAGCTTTTGTGGCCATTCATTTTTAAGCCATTTACGAGCCGGTTCCACGGGTTGCTATTATTTCATTTACCTTTCGGGATAGAATACTTATTGGTGATTTAAGCTGCTGAAATAATGAGATATATATACCGGCGTTGAAATCTATGGCCAAGCCTGGCGGGCGCCCAGCGATTTTCGTGATTTCAACGTGGTTGATTCAAGCAAAGGGTATTACGACCCCTATTTAAGACGGTACGTAATTAGACCGTGAGAAGTGTCATAGGGAGATACCGCTACCTCGACGCGGTCACCTACCAAGACCTTGATCTTGAACCGTTTTAGACGGCCGGACAGCATGGCCCGCAGGGTCACACCTTCATCCGTCTCGACTTCCATATGCCCGCCACCCATTGTTCGGGTGACCGTTCCCGTAAGTTTAATTAGATCGTCTCGACTCAAATAATAATCCCCTCCAAGGGGGATGCAGCGGCAATGTAAGGTTGCGCGCTGCATCTCATAATTGGGGTACAATACTACTAGAAAGTCATTCCTTGTCAAGCCCATTCCCCAATTATTAAAAAGCTGCCCCTAGACACTCATGAGGCTAGGCTCTCGTGAAAAGTGAAAAATTTTCTCAACTCCGTAAGAACCGCCTGCTTTTGACAAAACCTATGGCCGTATTCTATAACTGCGGGCAGGAGGATTGTATGCCGATTTGGGTAGTCATAATTCTGACTCTGGCGGCTGTCTTTTTTTTAGCAAAAGCGCTGTTCGTGTTCTCGACCGCGTTGGCCCTGCCGTTTACGCAAGGGGCCTTGTTTGTGCCCACATCAAACAGGCGAATAGAGGCTTTTCTGGGAGCCGTACCCATGAATCCCGGTGATTTTCTGGTTGATATCGGCTGCGGCGACGGCCGCGTCCTAACGGCGGCGAATAAACGATACCAGGTACGCGCGCTGGGATTTGAGATAAACCTCCTGGCCTACTTCGCGGCCCGGATAAGGACTATGAGAAGGCCGGAGATCAGGATCAAGAGGAAGGACTTCCATAAAGCCGACCTAAGAGAAGCGGATGTGGTCTTCTGTTATCTTTTCCCCGATGTCTTGAAGGACGTAGTCAAAAAACTCGAGGCCGAGATTCGACCCGGTACACGTGTGGTCTCGTGTAATTTTCCTTTGCCGGGCTGGAGCCCGCTCGAGGTTTTGCGCCCCGTTTCAAGCCGCCATGGAGATCCCATTTATATTTACCGAAAACCGGGCGCAACTATCACACCCGCCTGATGCTTTCCGCTTAGAACTCACCTAATACTTAATCAGAAAAAAAATCTCAATTCGAGAAGATATATGTAGGGAAGGCTGCCAAACTCGCTCTTGAGAAAGACGAACGAACCGGGACCCTGTGCCGGCTTTTGGCCCACACCCATGGCGGCGCTCAATTGAAGGTCGATCTCATCGGCCAGAGATACAGATAGACTTGGCTGGAACAGGCTGGATTTATCGGAAAAAGAATATATCCATACCATTTGTCCCAACAGCAAGGGTAAAAACTCATAACTGGCCAATACACCCAGGATATGTTTGCCAAAGTGCAGTGTAGCTCCGTGGCTCCGGCGGATTAGGGACGCTTCAAGGTTCTCCGGATCTCCGCTGCCGTTGTATAAATATTCGGCCTCGACTGTGAATGAATTCTTGAAGCGATGGCCGAGCCCGAATACGGCCGTTAAATTGTCTACCCATATAGCCCCTTGCCGGGGAAACGGAAGCTGCGGGCCGGTTTCCGCTTTGAAATAGGCGGCTTCCATTCGAACTTCTAATGGGCCGAGTTCTCCGACCAGGCCGCCTCCGATTTGGTATCCGCCATATATTTTTCCGGCCTGAAGGGCCAGGTCCCACCCGGATACTGTAGTGTAATACCGGCCTAGTACAGATGAACCATACCAGGAGGCATCAAAAACCCGCCGGGGATTTCGATAGGTCCCGGCGGAAGTAATTTCCCGTCCTGCGATCCCCATTAAATTAAAACCGGAGAAATCACCCACAGGGATGTCCAATCGGAATCCGTCTACTCCTGGTTTGTAATCCCTGTCCAATTGCGCGGGGTCAAAGGCCAGAAAAACGTCTAGCGGATTCCAGAAATATGCTTTACCAAAAGTGATGGCTTGACGGCCAATGATCAAGTCGGCCCAGGAAAAAATGAACCTGGCATTTAAGCGGTCCAAAAGGATTTCCGCGGACGCGTCCCGCTCACGCACCAAATCCCGGTCAGCGTCGAAGGCCCGGTAGCGGGTCGCGACCGAGCCCGGTTCGTTGAGATTCAATCCGGCTGAAGCGAAGACTAGTCCGAAAACAGAATGAATTTCGTAACGGAGCCATGGCTTGGGCCGCCCATCGGCCATCAAGCGGGTTACGGTCTTAAGAGCGTAATCAGCCGATCCTTCCCGGGCGAATACCGGCAGCCGCGAAGAATCGACCATAGAGGTTAGGATCTTGAAGCTTCCGTCTAGTCCCAGCCGGTCGTCAGAATCACCGTAGAAACCTGAGGCGGTAACCGGCAGCCAGAAAAAAACAAATACCGCCAAAGCAAATAAAGATCGGGAGGCGATGTTTTTACTCCTCAGCCAACCCATCTACGGGAGTTCCATCAAAGATAATCCGACCATCATGCAGAAGAAGAAGGTGCCGCGCCTGTTTCATAACCTCCTGATCGTGAGTGGAAAAGAAAAAGGTTGTATTTTTTTCTTCGTTAAGCATTCCCATCAAATCCAACAAGCCGGCCGCTGTCTGGGAATCAACATTCGCGGTGGGTTCATCGGCCAGGACCAGGGCCGGTTCAGAGGCAATGGCCCTGGCAATGGCCACCCTTTGCTGCTGGCCGCCCGAAAGCTCGCGGGGGAATCGATTCTGAAGCCCATCAAGTCCTACTTCCTGGAGAATCCCCATCACTTTTTCCCGCCTTTGGCCCGGCGGCACACCCTGAAGCATGAGTATATACTCTGCGTTCTCCAAGGCTGTCAGCACCGGGATGAGATTGTAGCCCTGAAAAATAAATCCGATGCGGTCCCTCCGAAGTTGGCTCAGCTTTGTTCTCGACAGATCGTTTAACAATTGGCCTTCGACCCGGACTTC
>JAZGHI010000407.1:0-2928 GCA_036480955.1 Candidatus Adiutricales bacterium | reverse complement strand
AGTGGTCATGACTTGTCGCCTAAACTACTGTTTTCGCGATTAACCGCCTGGAGCAGATTTTATTCTATACAGGCAGCAGCCGCGACGTCTTTATTCACAGACCAAGCGGGTGTGGTCGATTTAACAGACGAAGCCATGGCCCGAAACCGAGCCGGTCACGGCCTTGGGGTAAAGGCGAAAACTGAGATTCTGGAGCCTTTCTTAGAAATCCGTCTGCCTTGTCTATCTAATTCAGTTTCTCTGAACGAAATTGAAACCTGGCGACAGGATACATACGGCAGATTTGACTCGGCTTTTTTTAAAACTCTAGAAATGATTCGTTCACAAAATTGGAGCAGGGGTGAGATAGCCGGTCTCAGGCATGAATTAGACCGCATGATCAAGGACGCTAGCCTTGAATCTGAGCTGGAAGCCGATGAACCCTATCTTTTCGTAAATGGGTATCTGCTGCCGGGAAACGATATCAAACAGGCTTTTCTCGAAGCGGTTAGGTTGGGCCCGACTCGAAGCCGGATACAGGACTATTGCGGGCCGTTCTTCGAAATCGGAACCGCTGTTCCATAAACAGGAACGAAGCCTGGTTGTGGTGAAACAGGGGATCCATTTTTATTGAGTTTCCTAGGCGGAATCATCCGGTTCCCGGCTTAAAGGTTGGCGAGGATATTTTGGTTGGACTTCAAGAGGTTCTGAAGTGTATATATTCCTGACGTTTACCGGCCGGCGAACAGTGCCACTATCCTCCTGGAGGAGTTTTCTCTGGTAGGCCTGAATCCATAAAGAGAGGTCTTCGAAAGACGCCCACGAAAGGGGACGGAAAAAAACGGACTTGCTCTCACTCACCAGCCGGCCGCGTTCGATGAACATGAGCTTCATCAGGTTTTCACCCTGGTTGAGAGTCTCATTTGAGATTATCTTGGCCTTAAAAAAATAATTCGTTGGAATATTTTGCACCGATAAATCTTTCGTGGGTAATTTAAAATACCCATATACCAGGTCGTCCAGGTGATACTTCTGGGCGAGTCGGTCGTCCCGGAGAAGAGTACTTAAACCTCCAGTACTTATGTTGTCTATGGTTGTATCGCAAACCCGTTTAAAGGCGTTGATGGGAATCTGGTCCTCACCTTGAGTCGGCCGAAGCAAAGAAACGACAAACGAATAATCGCCCCTCGGTTCGATTCGAACATGGCGCCGCTTTTGTCCCCTCGTAATGACCTGAGGTATTTCAAGGCGAATTGATCTTTCCTTAAGACCACGAATATCCGTCGTATCCAGATATAATGACCGGGTTTCAAACTGATAGAATTCCTGTTTGCCGCGCCTTGACATCCGAAAAGAGACCATAACGGACTTGTCCCTGAAGTCGAGGTTGATATCCTTGAAGGCGCTGATATCAATTTCCAGCTCATTGGATTTGTTCAACCCGATTGGCATGCAGTTGTATATCTCAAGGTAGGCCTTATCAAAGACCTCCATGTTATAAATTGCTCTGAGGTCGGCTGAACGGTTTATGATGCGCCGAATCTGTCTGGGGCTCTCAATGCGGTCAATGCCTGTTTTAGCGAGTTGATATTTTTGGAGATTGAGAAACGGTATTAATCTCCGAAGTATCAGGAAGATGACCATAGAACCCACCAGGATACCAAGAATCAAAAGAACTTCCTGAATCCCCCACGTGGTTCCGCTTGATTGAAAACCTCCCTTGACTCTTTCTAAGAAAACCCTGTCTACCCCGATCAAGGGGACTAGATCAGGCAGTTGGTTGGCCATTAACGACATGAAATTCTTCCCACTGCAGGCTTACGCTTAATTCCTGCTGGATCTTCAGATTAACCCATTGATTCCCAATCCGAAAAGATCACGAGTAAATTCCGCCCTCGAATCATACCCGCCGGACATTTCCCATACCGAATTGAATTTGAATAAAGTTTACGGGTTTTGCATTGTGTGACTGATTACCCATATAACCCGTTGCAGGTGCTGATGTGTTACACCTCGTGCGGCCTAAATCTTGCCTAAATACAATACCTTCTTACTAATATCGGCACAAATTGTCAATAATTTTTTATAATGTTTTCCTTTTTTTAAAATTCTTATTCGGAAGGGTTGGCCCAGGTATTTCGAATATATTCAGCTTTTAATCGATGAAATCCTATCTTGGCCGCGAACAAGATCAAGGAGACCAGTGTGCCAAGTTAGCCGGATTTGAAGCACTTAGGGCCACAAAATATGAGGCGAGACATGAGGACCAATCGGGGCCTGTATTTTCGGGTGAGGCAGGCAGATGCCAATTTAAATAATAGATTTTTTACAAAGCGCTGGCGGGTGATCCAAGCCAATTTCACCCTGGATCATCTTATTGATAGTAAAAAATCGAGTATAATTTATTGATTTAAAGTGTGCTTCGAGAAGCCGTGTCGCCGCTTTTCTAACTGGATTTATCTGTTTTTAACCTATCCCTGTCATGTGGACGATGGCCTGAGCGGGTAAGGTCGGAGCGCAATTGATTAAGCAGGTATCCCATATCCCCCCATTTTACCTGGTCATCTTGTCTTTGGAAGTTTTTTCCAGAAATTTTGAAAAAATCATCTTCTGGGGAGAAATTTCCTTTAAGACCGGGATTAATTTTTTTATTCTGTTTCAAACTCCGCGCCATCTTCCATTTCCTTATATTATGAGCATTGAAGCAATCCTCATGCCAATTGTGCTTTTTATCCTCATGGAGTTTTTAAATATTGAAGTATGTTGGCGGAAGGACCTCACTTCATGCTAACATGGGAGCGATCAGGTTGTTTCATAATGATTTACTATATCCCGGTGGGCTTCAAGCCATGAAAAGTGCAATTACAGTATTCAGCCTTCTTTTTTGCCTGGCTGTCCCGGTTAATGGTTTTTCGTATAATTTTCTTATAGTTATGAAAGACGGTCGGG
>JAZGHI010000406.1:0-13962 GCA_036480955.1 Candidatus Adiutricales bacterium | reverse complement strand
GGTATGCTCGGCCTACTATCTGGCGCAGCAAGGCTTCGAGGTAAAACTGCTCGAGGCAGGCGAGATTTGCGCCGGGGCTTCTTTTGGAAACGCCGGACTTATTTTACCCAGCCATATTGAGCCGCTGGCCACACCCAACGCGCTGGGCCAAGGTCTGAGGGGGCTTTTAAACCCGGAAAGCCCGTTTTATATAAAACCGCGGTTGAGTTTGAGCCTCGCCTCGTGGCTGTGGAGGTTCAGGGCCGCCTCGAAAGAGGAACGAGTGAGAGTCTCCATGGGATTACTCCAAAGCCTGAGCAGCCGGAGCGTGGAATTATACCGGGAGCTGGCGAAGCTCACCGGAATGGCTTTCGGGTATGAAGAACTGGGCAGTCTGCATCTCTTTAATACCAGCCGGGGACATCGGGACGCCCGGACAAGTAAAGACCTTATGCGAACCTTCGGCATCGAGGCCAGGTTAATGACTCCTGACGAGATAAACGCTCTAAATATCCGGGCCGAGGTAAGGGGCGGATTGTATTTCCCTGGCGATTCGCATCTGGTACCGGCCGATTTCGTGGTTCAGCTCGGGAAGGCGGCCGTAGATTCAGGAGTGGATATCCGAACCGGCACCGAGGTACTGGGCTTCGAAACGTCCGGCCCGAAGGTCACGGCCGTTAAAACCACCAGGGGCGATTTTCAGCCGGACCAGATAGTACTGGCCGGCGGGGCCTGGTCACCGGAATTGTCCAGGGCATTAAAGCTCAGACTGCCGATTCAGCCCGCTAAAGGCTACAGCCTGACTTACCAGAGTCCTGAGAATCCTCCTTCCATACCCGTGATGTTAAGCGAGGCCCGGGTGGCGGTAACGCCCATGGGCCGATTCATCCGATTCGCCGGAACCCTGGAACTAGCCGGCCATGATATGTCCATTAACGAACGCCGGATAAATACCATCATGCGTCAGGCCGCCCAGTATCTGCCCTGGACAAAGAGGCTTGAACTGGTTGAAATCTGGCGCGGTCTGCGCCCTTGCACACCGGATGGTCTGCCCGTTATCAGCCGCCCCGGACGATATGAAAATCTGATTGTTGCCGCCGGGCACGCTACTATCGGTATGGTTCTTGGGCCTGTGACCGGACTCCTGGTGGCCCAATTAGCCTCTTTTCAGGAGCCGGAAATCGATATCAACGGCCTTAGATTGGAACGCTTCTCCTGAGGGATTGGTTTCACGCTAACCGGTAGGCTCTTCTTCCACAGGGACAAACCTCGTTTAAAAGGTAAGCTGGATCAAGTGTATTAAAACGGATTAACGGCGGCTCTGAATAAGAAGACGCTGTGACGACCAGGTCACCGGTCCCGCCTTCCGCGGCCGGCCGCCCGGATTCGCGGTCGACGATATCCACCAGGATAGTATCCGGCCAATGATAGCCGGTTCGGTGGCGGCACTCAAAGCCCAGGCAGTAAAATCCCTGCGTGTGATGAGTCTTTACGATACCGATGCCTAATTTCCGTTCTAATTCTACCCGCTGTTCATCCTCAAAATGCTCCCCGATAATTATGGCTGACTCGAGGCTGAATACTTGCCCAAATAATGGCCCATTAATCCCATGCCACTTTGCCACTGACAGGAGAAAATCCGGTCGGCCGATGAAGGCCTTTACCTTGAGGCTCTTCATAATATCCATCTGGATGTCCAGGTTTGCCATTCCGGAAAGGAGGCTCTGGGCATCGATTTCAGAAAGCGACCAATCCAGGGCCATGCTCAGATCAGCCATGTCGGATTCCAGACAAATCTGAACAATGTCATCGGCTTTTATCCCGGCCGTGGTAAGGGCCTGGGTCCAGCCGTACTGGCCGGGAGTGAGTTCGGAAAAGGCATGGAATTCCTCAGTCAGGGGCAGGTCTTCCAACTCTTTTACGCGCCGCAAGTGGTGGGGCTTTATACCTGACCGGTCGAATCTGGCCTTGATCTCCGGAAACCGGTTGTAAGCTTCTTGAATAGCTTTTCTAAACCGGGGTGTCAGGGTTTCGGATTCTTTTTCGTCGCCCGTACTCTTCCGGCCCAGAGGATTTGCCATGAAAACGTCCTGATCCAAAAATTAAAGATGGAGTAGTAGTTCAGACAATTAAAATGAGGCAGATTCCCGGCTGTTTAATTGCCCTGCCCGTCTGATTTCTATTTCCAGTTTAAGTTAAGAAGATAGATGATGCTCGAAGCGGGTGTCCTGGTAACTGGGCAGTAGCATCTCCCGGCTTATGCCGAGGAAGTATTCGTCAGTCATTCCGGCCATAAAATCGCGTACAATTACAGCCCTGTCCCGGCCTTTCAAATACCCCTGGTCCATATTCTTTAAAAATTCCGAAAAAATCGGGCTTTCTTCCCGCCCCGCCCTAAAGTCATCCAAGAGGGTTTCAAAAACTTTTTGAAACAGGCCCCTGATTTTTTCCCTCTCCGTCTTAGCTCCTTCGTTGAAGTATATACGCTCACGGTTAAAATTTTTCAGATCGACCAAGGCCGAGGCCTTCTCCGGGCTAAAGGCCACAAAATCCTTATCCAGGCTGGATTTAATCAAATCCGTTACTAGAGAATATACGATTTTACCGTTGGTGTCACCGAGGATCTCAACGCCTTCCTCAGGCAAATCGGACCGCCTGATCAATCCCAATCTGATGGCGTCCTCAATATCCCGGCCTACGTAGCTGATTGTGTCGGCCAGCCTGACCACGCAGCCCTCATGGGTCATGGGTACCAGGTTCACCTCCGGGTCTTTGATTTTCTCTTTAACACCTTCATCGAGGCCTGAGAATGACAGTTCCGACTTGGGCCGCAGGGAACCGATATCGACC
The DNA here is from genome assembly GCA_036480955.1 of Candidatus Adiutricales bacterium. Taxonomy (GTDB): domain Bacteria; phylum Desulfobacterota; class Desulfarculia; order Adiutricales; family JAFDHD01; genus JAZGHI01. The sequence goes on along the minus strand of JAZGHI010000406.1, from coordinate 11,133 downwards.
TCACCGTCGTGACCGAGTATTCCGTCCAGAACCTGAAGGCTCAGGTTAAGCCCCCTTCCCTTCCGCTCGATCCATTCCAAAAACTCAACGCTCTGGACCGCGTGAACAAAATGGCCGATACCGTTGATCTGACAAACTTCTGAAAGGTAGGCTTCGCCATCGTGGCCGAACGGCGGGTGGCCCAGGTCATGGCCCAGGGAAATGGCCTCTATTAAATCATTGTTGAGTTTTAAATGCCGGCCGATAGTCCGGGCTATACGTGATACCAGCTGAACATGGAGCACACGGTGTGATATGTGGTCGTGCTTGATCAGGTAAAACACCTGGGTCTTGTCTATATATCTGGTGTAAACCAGTGAATGAAGAATCCGGTCCACGTCAATGGCAAAGTTCTGGCGATGATCCTCCTCTGCCTTGCCGTCATCTCTACGTCTGATCGCATCGCGGCTCAGACAGGCACGGGGTGAGAGTATCTTAACTTCTTCCTGATCCAAGCGGTCCCGCAGATTTTTCAATTCCTCTTCCATCATGGATGAATTATAGGGCAAGTCGTTTTTCTTATCAACTAGGATCAATAACGATGAGGCTTTTCTGGGTGACTGATCAATTTTTAAGCCGGCATGATTCGATCCACCTTGACCTTGCTTTACCACCCGTCAGCGGATATACTCGACCGGAGTAAAACACGCCAAGGAGCAGGAAGATTGGAACTCATAGACAGTCATGCCCACTTGGACTCGAAACAATTCAATTCTGATAGAAGCGAGGTCTTGAGCCGTGCACGGGAAGCCGGGCTCACGCACATCATCACTATCGGTACAGATGTTGACAGTTCAATTCGGGCAATTGCTTTGTCTGAAAAATACGATTTTGTATCAGCCACCATCGGATACCATCCACACGACGCCCGAAATCTGACCAATGAAAAACTAGATAGTCTACGCGAGCTGGCTGATTCTCACAGGGTAGTAGGTTTTGGGGAAATTGGGTTGGACTTCTATAGAAATTATTCACCTCACCATATCCAGGAGAAAAGCTTCGACGATCTGATAAATCTTGGGATCGAACTGGGATTGCCTTTGATCATTCATGATCGGGCGGCGCATGAAAAAACATTCGCTCGTCTTTCAGATGCTAAGAACAAGATGAACGGCGGTGTAATCCATTGTTTTTCGGGTGATTATGATCTAGCCCGTCGTTACCTGGATCTCGGATTTCATATCTCCCTGCCGGGCTGGATCACGTTTCCTAAATTCGATTCCATTCGGCGGGTAGCCGCCAAGATTCCCCTTGACTCGCTTCTCATAGAAACCGACTGCCCCTTCCTGGCGCCGGTTCCCAAACGGGGCAAGCGAAACGAACCTGGGTACGTAAGCTATACAGCGCTCGAACTGGCCCGGGTTAGGAAGCAGTCTGTTGAGGAGATCGCCTCGGCCACCACTGAAAATGCCCGCAGTCTGTTCACGCTACCTGTTGCCGGTGAGACGGACTAATGAGCCGCGCACACCTGATTCTGGCCTCAGCTTCCCCCAGGCGGAAAGAGCTTCTGGCCTTGACCGGTTTAAGTTTTGAGGTAAAGCCCAGCCGTGTGGATGAATCACTTATTTCTGGTGAGGCTCCCCGGAACTATGTTCTCCGTTTGGCCAAAGACAAAGCCGAGTGCCAGGCCGATAAAAATCGCGGGGCCTGGATCCTGGCCGCCGACACTATTGTTACCCTAAATAACAGCGTGATAGGAAAACCCCAGCATAAAAAGGAGGCGGTCGAGATGATCAGGGCATTGTCCGGCCGCTGCCATGAAGTCTTGACCGGGTATTATCTCCTCAACAGGGATCTGGGAGAATGCGGGCGAGGCCTTTCAAGCACAGAAGTCGAATTCAGGACCTTGACGAACCGGGAGATCGAAGACTATGTTGATTCGGGTGAATCCCTGGGAAAAGCCGGAGCGTACGCCATTCAGGGCCTTGGGGCCACTCTGGTCACGCGTGTTAACGGTTCCTACACTAATGTAGTTGGTCTGCCTCTAGCTGAGATAATCGAACTGATGAAACGATTTGAGCTGATTATTTGATATCTCTTAAATAACTATCGCTTTGGTCTAAAGAGAGTGAAAGACCTTGAACCCGATCTTTAATTTTGCTATCTTCATTATTAAATATTTCTGCGTTTTGAAATTGAATTTTAGCGTAAAGCCATATTATGTTGAAGGGAATTAAGTTTTAAAATGGAGAATAAAATAAGCTTTACTCCTGATGCAAGAATAATCATTGAATTTCCCTCACTATTTAAACGAAGATTTTATTCCTTCATAAGAGGATACAAACAAGAGCAATATATTATCATCGACCATCCCGCTCATAACAAGCGGCCGCTGCCATTGGAGGAGGGTATGGTCTGTATGGTCAGGTATATTGAGAACGGGTTGGCTTGCGGTTTTAAAACACAGGTCATCGGTGTATCCAGTCGGCCTTATCCCTTGGTTTTTCTAGAGTTCCCTCGATCAGTAGAATCCTCAAACTTGAGAAAAGAAGACCGGTACCCCGTTTCACTGGCAGGAATTTTATCAGAGGAGAGAAGTGAAGAAAGCTCGGACAATAAATCCCTTGTCTGTGACATCCTCAATATCTCTCGAGGCGGTTGTTTGGTAAGCTCTCCAGAGGCCTTCGAACCGGAAACGACGCTGTTTCTAACCGTCAATCTGCCCGAACAAGGAGAGGCCGAGAATTTGGAGACCGAGGTAAAAAGCTGCTCTAAAGCAGGCCAAGAATATCAATTGGGATTAAATTTCGCGGACCTTCTTAGTCCGGAGTATAAGAAGGTAGCCGCTTACCTTGAAAATCTTAAATTGCTGCAGGTTATGGTGTGAACGGCGAGAAAGAAAAACTTGTCAGGGTTCAAACGAAAGACCTGAAGGTCGGAATGTTCGTACATGACGTGGGGCGAAGATGGATCGGACACCCTTGGCCTAGAAAAAGTAAATTGATCACCTCAGAAAATGATATCAAACAGCTTAAACGATACGGCATCAGAGAAGTCACGGTTGATTTAAACCGGAACCGGAGACCGTGGACCGAGGCCGTCGAGGAGATCCGGGAAGACGGCCATGAAACCATTGAAGAATTACCGGCCGTTGAAAATGAACCGGTCGAATTGTTTGAAGAACCGCCTGAGCTGATTCCCATCGAAGATGAGATACCTCGGGCCAGGGAAGTCTATTTCACGGCCTTGGAAACCGCACGTGAGTTTATCATCGCTGCTCGTGCAGGCCGTCAGGTGAACGTGGCCAAGGTCAGGGAGAATATCGAAGAACTGATCGACAGCGCTTTTCGAAACCGGGACGCGGCCCTGGCTCTCCTCAAACTAAAATTCTACGACGAATACATTTTTACCCATTCCCTAAACGTGGCTGTCCTGGCCATCGGGATGGGCTTCCACATGAATCTAACCAGGGCGGACATTCTAAATCTTGGTATGGGAGCAATGCTCCATGACCTTGGAAAAACCGGTGTCCCCTTAGCTATTCTAAATAAAAAAGGGCGGCTGACTGACGAGGAATACAATACGATCAAAGGCCATCCTCTCATCGGCGCCCGGTTACTTGAAAAGCATCAAGAAGTACCACCTCAAACGATCGATTTGACCAGGCATCATCACGAGCGAATAGACGGCAGCGGCTATCCGGACGGCCTCTCCGGTGATGAGCTTAACAGCATGCTGACCATTACCAGCCTTTCAGACGTCTACGACGCCCTGTCCAGTGACCGGATTTATCATAAAGGCCTACTACCTCACGAAGCCCTGAAAACAATTTTTGCCCTGCGGGATAAACAATTCAACCGGCTATGGATCGAACGATTTGTGCAGTGTCTCGGTATTTACCCGGCTGGAACCCTAATCCAATTAAACAGCGGCGAGATCGGAGTTGTCTCAAGTATCAATCGCAGCATGCTCCTTCGGCCGGTTATCAGGCCTATTTTCGATCGGTTTGGCCGGCGGGCGACCGATAAAGACTTCCTCGATCTTCAGGACAGCAAATACCTGGATCGAAGCATTATCGGCGTCCTGGATCCCAAGGAACTAAAACTTGACCTTTCCAGCTATTTTTAATCCCACGGCCGATGCCTCCTAAGGTGGCGGACATAACCGACCGTCTGGCGCGGCTAACGTCTCGAATCAATGAGGCATGCCATAAGGCCGGGCGGGATCCTTCCGAAGTTTCCCTTGTGGCCGTTACAAAAACTCTTTCCGCGGATACCATCCGGGCAGGCCTTTCCGCGGGCCTGACCGTGTTTGGAGAAAATTACATCCAGGAAGCCCAGGCCAAGATTAACGAGATAAACTCTTCGGCCGTATGGCATTTCATCGGTCATCTCCAAACTAATAAGGCCAAGTACGCTGTCAGGCTCTTTGACCTGATTCATTCTGTCGATAATATTAAACTGGCCCGCGAGTTGAATAAAAGGGCCGGATCCGCCGGCCGCGGGATACCTGTTCTCGTTCAGATCAATATTTCAGGAGAGGAATCCAAATCAGGTGTAAGTAAAGATCAGGCCGAAGAACTTATTCACGAAGTGCTGGAATTTCCCCATCTGGAGACAAGAGGGTTGATGACCGTCCCCCCGTTTTTCGAGAGTCCCGATTTAGCCCGGCCTTATTTTAAGGCTCTGAGGGAACTGAAGGAAAAAATTGGTCCTCCTCTGATCGACCTTTCCATGGGTATGACCGGTGATTTTGAGGTTGCCATCGAAGAAGGTGCGACTATTATCCGTGTGGGCACAGCCATATTCGGACCAAGGGCCTGATGGCTGTCCAGGGATCTTCAAGGCCTAAAGGCTGCTTCCTCAAAAATCTAGAATTCTCCAGGACAATCCTCACTCTCCCACCAAATTAAATATTATTAATTCAGCGTCATAAATATTTGCGCATACGATTTTCATAAACTTTGATAATCCATAAGATATAAAGTATACCATCGGTAATTTACATTGACGCTGTGCATATCATTTACCTGATCGCCGAATACCGGTTCAATACCAGCCAATGCAGGAGTTTAAAGGAATTCAAGGATACTCGAATTTAAGGAAGAATATCACACTGGCTATAATAGACCTCAAACTGCTGAAAATGGGCCTAAATTAATTGTAGAACCTGAAGGCTGGTGATGGTACACATCACGATATTCTAACATGCCGCACCATGAACCAGGTTCAAGTGGAGGAGTTAGGAATTGGAGCCGAAAAAAGTAATAATTGATTGTGATCCGGGACAAGACGACGCGGTGGCCATTGTTCTAGCCGCTCGATCACCTGAACTGGAACTGATGGGCATAACCTGTGTGGCCGGAAACGCTGACTTGAACAACACATCACAGAACGCGTTAAGAATCTGCGGACTGGCGGGGATCAGGGACGTGCCAGTGGTAAAAGGTATGGATCGCCCTATGTTCGGGGATCTGATCACGGCGGCCAGTGTTCATGGAAAGACCGGACTGGAAGGTGCGGATCTACCGGAAACAGATCTGGATTTTACCCCCGGACACGCCGTCGAATTCCTGATTGAAACTTTCATGGCTTCCGATGGCAGTATTACTCTCATTCCCATCGGCCCATTGACCAATGTGGCTATGGCCCTCTTGCGCGAGCCAGGGCTAAAGGATAAAATTCTGAGGATAGTTCTCATGGGAGGGGCATTCGGCATGGGAAACGTGACACCATCGGCGGAATTCAATATTTTCGTCGATCCCGAAGCCGCCAGAATAGTTTTCGACTCAGGGATACCACTTCTCATGGTCGGACTGGATGTCACACACAAAGCCATATTGACCAGAGAACATGTAGCCTACATTAAAGCGAAAGGTACGCCGGTAACCGATGTATTCGCCGGTTTACTGACTTTTTACCTGGACTCGCTGACAGAACTGGGTTACTCGCAGGGAGGGGCCATGCACGACGCCTGCGCCGTAGCTGCGGTCTGTGATCCGTCACTTATCTCCGCTAAACTCATGCGCGTTGATATTGAGACTAAAGGAGAATTCACACGCGGAAGAACCGTTTGCGACGCTAGACCAACAACCTCTGGAACACCCAACGCTCACGTTGGCCTGGATATAGACTCAGAGCGGTTTTTCAGGATGCTGCTGGACAGGCTACAGTAAAAAACCGGCTCCAATCACTGCCGATTGACGGCTATACTCCTCTGATTCAGGGGGGGTTCCGAGGCTCTCCGGACTGGCGCACGTACTCGAACATGGCTATCGCCCCGGCCACGGACGCGTTGAGCGAGGCCACCTGACCTTTTAGGGGAATAGAAACCAGACCATCGCACGCCTCTTTCACCAGCCGTCTGATTCCCTTTCCCTCACCGCCAACCACCAGACCCAGCTTCAATCGCAAATCGGTCTCAAATAAACTGTCTTCCGCGTCCTGATGAGTGCCGAAAATCCAGAAGCCGGCTTTCCTGAGCCGCTCTATGGTTCGTACCAGATTGACAACCTGAACAACGGGAATGTATTCAGCCGCCCCGGTCGAGGCCTTAAGCACGGTGTTTGTTACCGGCGCGGCCCTATCTCTGGGCAGAATCACACCTATCGCTCCGGCTGATTCCGCCGATCTCAACAGCGAACCCAGGTTCATGGGGTCTTGGATTCCGTCCAGTATCAGGATCAGAGCGCTCTCGCCCTTTACCCTGCCCAAGACCTCATCAATGGTCGAATATTTGAAGGCCCCTGCCAGGGCCACTACGCCTTGATGATCCGGATTCCCAAAAATATTGTCAAGACGCGCCCGGTCCACCCGTTCGACCTTCACCCCCGCCCTTCGTGCCGATTCGAGTATTTTCTTGGAGGCGGAGCTCGAACGGCCGGACGCCAGAAAGATTTTCTCGACCGAACTGCCTCTGGCTTTCAAGGCCTCAAGTACAGGGTTTACCCCTCCGATTACGTCGGACATGCTTTTTGGAAATCCGGTGCAGTATAACTATTTAAAGGGCTAGATTGAGCCATGCGTGACCTGGATGAGAATAGCGGCCTGCTCGATCCCGGCCAATCCTGTATGCATCTTGTTCATCAGGTATCTTTGAAAAAATCCGCCCAGAAGCGGTCCCCGTCATCAGGCATTCTGAGTCTTTCGGTTGTGATCAAACTCCGCAGATCACCCACTGCCCGGTCGATAGAATCGTTTATGATCAGATAATCATACATCTTCCTGGCCTCTATCTCCACCTTTGCCTCATCGAGCCTCTTCCGCATTTCCGCATTACCTTCTGTGCCGCGGGATTCGAGTCGGTGGATTAACTCTCTGAATGTTGGAGGCAAAATAAAGATGAATACAGCCCGCGGAAAACTTGTTTTTATCTGCCGGGCCCCAGCTATGTCTATATCCACAATCACATTTAATCCGGAGTCCAATTTCTCGATTACCCTTTTACGTCCTGTGCCGTAAAAACAGCCGAAAACCTCGGCCCATTCCAGGAACTCCCCCGCCTCAACCATGGTCTCGAAATGGCCGCGGCTGACAAAAGAATAGTCCACGCCATCAACCTCACCTGCCCGGGGAGGACGCGTTGTATAAGACACGGAGTATGCTAATTCAGGAACTGACTTAACCAGACGCCGGCACAGGGTTGTCTTTCCAGCGCCGGATGGTGCCGATAGGACAAATAACCGGGGCATTACCTTCCGTTAATCCTTTGGAGATCCACCATCGTTGAATCGCTGAGCCATGGTGTCCGCCTGCACCGCCGAAAGTATTACATGGTTACTATCGGTGATGACGATCGACCTGGTCCTTCGACCCTGGGTGGCGTCGACCAGGCGGCCGCCCTCCCTGGCCTCATCTTTTAAACGTTTCATAGGAGCTGAAGCTGGAGAAACAATCGCCACGATTCTCTCTGAGACAATAGTATTGCCAAACCCAATGTTAATCAGTTTTCCGCTCATAATCCTCTCTCTTTTTCATTCTATATTCTGCACCTGTTCTCTCAGTTTTTCCAACTCACTCTTCAAATCGATAACCACCTTCGTTATATCCACGTCTCCGCTTTTCGAACCTAACGTATTGACTTCGCGGTTCATTTCCTGCAAGAGAAACTCCAGGCGACGACCCGTCACTCCTCCCTTTCCGATACAGGTCCGCGACTGATCGAAATGGCTTCTAAGCCTGACTATTTCCTCGGTTATATCGCTTCGATCCGCGATATGGGCGGCCTCCTGATTAAGCCGGGCCTGGTCTAATTCCAGGTCTTGAGTCAACTCCCGAATCCTCTCCTCGAGTCGCTCTTTGGATTCAAGCAAGACCGTTTTCCGGCGAGATTGAATCCGGTCCAGCCAACCGGACATGTCTTCGATACGGGACAGATAATCCGAAGCCAGGGTCCGGCCTTCAGCGATCCTCATTTCCACCAGATTATCCAGGGCCTCTTCGAGTATGGGATTCAGGCCCTCCATAAAACCATCGAGATCGATCTGTTCCTCTTCTCGCAGTATTATGTCATTTATACCAGCCAGGTGTGACAGCTCGATTTCCCCGGCCAGATTTAGAATTTCTTTTAGTTCAGTTAAAAGATCACGGTAAACAATCGCCAATTCTTTATTAATCTTTAAATTTTGTACACTGGTTGAGGCTTCTTCTACCTTAATCCTGACTTCTATCCGTCCCCGATTTACCCGGTCGCTTACAATTTTTTTTACCCGTCCTTCCAACAAAGCATACTGTTTGGGAATATGGATGACTATATCACAAAAACGATTGTTGACCGAACGAATTTCTATGGTGATTTCCCGATCCAGAGCCTGTCCCTTGGCCTGACCAAAGGCTGTCATGCTTGATATCATTCTTCCTCCCCAGTCTGCAACCTTATTTGGTCCTGATATCTCTTTCTTATGTCAGCCATTATTGATCTGACCTCCGCGCTAGCGTAATCCGGGTAGGTCCAGGGCAGTGTTTTAAATTCACCCTTCTCAAAAATCAGGGTCAGATCGGCCCACACTCCCTGGCCGAGATAGATGCGGTGTACATTATTTTTGCCGGTGGCTAGAACCAACCTCTCGGCTGAAACATAACCAGGGTCTATATTTACCTGTCTCCGCGAATTGGAATCTCTAAATTCGTTTTCCAATTCGTTGGTCCAGATCTTCAAGGGAACCAACTCAACCGGGTCCATTAGCTTTCTAGTGGCGAAAAAACGCTTAATCAAAGGCCACCCCATTTCCTGACAATAATAATCGGTCTGATCAAAGATAAACTCCCGGCTGATGAAATCGATTGGTCCGATTTTTTCTTCGAGTTTTCGAGCCGCTTCGGCCAACCGGTGGCGGTGGGCCGAAAATATGGCCGCCACAGGTTTTACCGGATCCGGTTCCTTAAGCTGGCTCATGACGCCAACCTGCCTAGATCCGATTTTTCAGCCCCTATTTTCCCGTCCAGCATCTAATAGTCCCCGGCTTCTTTTTTCGGTTCCCGCGTACCGAAAATCTTTAATGAAAAGGCCGAACCCACAAACATCCAGAAGAAGACGGCAAAATCGTTGATAAAGGTATGATCGGTTATATTCCGCAGCAGGAATCCTATGACCATTATAAATGTCCCGCCCATTATAACCCCGCCGGGACTCGAACACCAGTCCTCCATCAGCCGGCCTCTTCTGATCCAGAGTGTCCTGATTATCTGATAGAAAATATACAGATAGATCAGCAACCCCTGTACGCCGAGTTCCAGGGTAAAACTGATCAAGGTGTTGTGGCTGTGCCAATGAAGCTTGTTTTCCTTTAAAACTTCTGGAAATTTCTTGGAAAAACTGCGCCGTCCAGCCCCGATACCCGTAAACGGCTCTTTCTTTATATGGCTCCAGGCTTTTTCCCACATCTTCAGCCTGTCCTCGAGACCCGGGATCTCGATAGATGAGTCATAACCCGTAGTGGCGGTTGTTTTGGGAATTGTTGCTGCGCGATGAGGCAGCATTAAGCCTATCAGTAATACTACCCCGACTAGACAGACCAGAGTTGTTTTCAAGTATCGTCCCCAGAAAAAGATCACCAGACCCATCTCGAAGACTACGAACACTAATCCCGCCCGGCTGAAAGTCATGTAGAGGGCTGTTAAATGTAAGGCCAGAAGCAGGCCCAGGAATATCTTACTAAAGCGCTTTTTAACGAATAAAAAAATCAGAATCAAGAAAGGGGCCGTTTGCAGTAGATAAGTTGACAGGTCCGAAAAACCTCGGTGAAGCCCGGCCTCCCGATACTTCATAACTGTCAGATCGCCGCCCTTAAACAAGAAATGCGAAACCGCGTAACTATCCATCACCAGGGCCGCGAGAATTATAGCGCTCAATAGAACCGCAGCTCTGGCCGAGTTTCTGATATGATGGACGGCCAGGAAAAAAACCAGCACGCCTCTAAAAATTTCATCGACAAGTTGAATCAATGAATAGGTTCTGTCCACAGCGGTAACGAGAGAAAAGAGGCCGGCGGCCATAAGAAGAAGCAAAGGTATGTCCAGAGGGGTTCTGACAGGTTCGTAATCTTTTTGGCGGTATAATCTGACAATCCAAAAAATCAAGGCCAGCAGAAAGAAAACTTCCCGAACACCAGTCAGGTCCGGAAAGGGTAAGGCCAGAACCATAATTATTAAACAGACGAAGGCCGATGTATCGGCCCAACCGGCCGGAAGGGTTTCAGACTGGGATTTTTCCACACTGACGTATAAATCAACGGCCTGCCGCCAAGTGTTTCTTAAAATAGCAACCATAGAGTCAAAACCTGACAGGCGGCCGGTATAAACCATCCGGCTTTAGTGAATCTCTAATCATTTTTAGTCAATCTTTTTAGCGATGGTTTTTAGGTGAGCCCTATTATAAAAAGAAAACATGGAAACCGGCTGTAAATTAACTTTGCTTAACAGCAATCTAAAAGTCTCCGGAGAGAAATGCCATAAGTGTCCGGGGGCATGATAATATTTCCATCGTTTGCCGTTAATTCTTGCTTTTATATGGGTGACACACGGAACAATGGCGATGAATATCCCACCCTGCGTCAAGATTCTATAAATTTCAGACAAAGTCTTTATTGGATTATACAGGTGCTCGATTACGTGCATGGCCACTACGCAATCATATGTTTTTGAAAGGAAGTTTTGT
>JAZGHI010000405.1:0-23552 GCA_036480955.1 Candidatus Adiutricales bacterium | reverse complement strand
GGTCACCGCAAATGGATATTTATGAGACCCAAGAAGCTTTTATTATAGTAGCGGAAGTGACCGGCATGAAACCTGATGAGATTGAGATTGTCATTGATCGAAATCATGTCCGGGTGTCGGGCTGCAGGCCTCAGCCGGTAATTGCTCCACCTCTACGAGTTTATCAGATGGAGATAGATTATGGTAATTTTGAGCGCGCTTTTCATTTGCCGAACCCGATAAAACCGGAAGCGGCCACCGCTACCTTGGAGGACGGCCTGCTGAAAATTATTCTGCCAAGGGACGTTTCTCGGCGGCAGAGAATAGGAATTATCACCGCGTAAGTGCAGAGACGAAAAGAGGACCGCTATGAATACAAAAGACAATAATAAACCCCAAGCTGACGGACCCGCACCGAGCCAGGATAGATCATCCCCGCCGGAATTGCCGGAGGTGATGGCCATTCTTCCCGTGATAGAGATTAATCTCTTCCCCGGCCTCATTTTGCCTTTAATGGTCATAGACCCAAGATTCATAAACGCTGTTCAAGATAAAATGTCTACGGACCGTATTATTGGCCTATTCGCGGTAAAAGAGGACGTCAAACCGAAAGAAAAACTGGAACCTGAAGATCTGTACGATGTCGGGGCCGCGGCTTATGTGCTCAAGATGTCCCGCACCGACGAAGGGATGCTTCAGATTCTCCTTCAGGGTTTGAGCAGGATCAAGTTTAAAGAGATTGTGCAAAGAGAACCGTATCTCCAGGGAAAGGTCGAGGCCTTGGCGGATAAAATAGTAATGGATCGGGAAACCGAGGCCCTTATGAGCAATGTGCGCGGCATGTTCGGTAAGCTTTTGGAGTTGTCGCCCGCCTTGCCCAAAGAATTGGAGATGATGAATCGAAACATCGATCACCCAGGTCTTTTGGCCGATATGGTCGTATCCGCTTTGAATTTGAAGAAAAAGGAAAAACAGGAATTCCTGGCCGATACAGACACAAAAGCCAGGCTGAAAAAAGTATCCGCTTTTCTTCAGCGTGAAATCGAGATCCTGGAACTCGGGACCAAGATTCATTCTGAAGTCAAGGATAAGTTCGATAAAAGCCAGCGGGAGTTTTATCTGCGCGAGCAGATGAAGGCCATCAAAGCTGAATTAGGGGAGTCCGACGATACCTCGGTCGAGCTGGCAGACCTTGAACAGCATTTGAAGGAAAAGGGGCTGTCCGAGGAGGCTGAGAAAGTCACTAAGCAGGAACTGGAGAGGCTGAAAAGAATGAATCCAGCTTCTGCGGAATACACTGTGTCCCGGACCTACCTCGACTGGTTTCTGGATCTCCCATGGTCCGATTCTACCAAGGATAACCTGGACATCAAGCAAGCCCAGAACGTTCTGGACGAAGACCATTATGGGCTGGAAAAGGTAAAGAAGAGAATAATTGAGTACTTGGCCGTTCGAAAGCTGAAACCGGAGATGAAGGGCCCAATCCTTTGTCTGGTCGGACCGCCGGGCACAGGCAAGACTTCCCTGGGAAGGTCCATAGCCCGGGCTATTGGCCGTAATTTTGTTCGCATGTCCCTGGGGGGTGTCCGAGACGAGGCCGAGATCAGGGGCCACCGCCGGACATACGTAGGCGCCCTTCCGGGACGAATCATCCAGGGATTAAAAAAGGCCGGCTCTAATAATCCCATCTTTATGCTCGATGAGATTGATAAGCTGGGGATGGACTTCAGGGGTGATCCATCTTCGGCCTTGCTCGAGGTGCTGGATCCGGAGCAGAATTTTTCTTTTGCCGACCATTACCTCGAAGTCGAATTTGATTTGTCACATGTGATGTTCATTACCACGGCCAATATGCTGGATACCATCCCGCCGCCACTCCTGGACCGGATGGAGGTTTTGGGTCTGGCCGGTTACACCGAGGTAGAGAAATTGGCCATCGCCAAGCGGTATCTTATTCCCCGCCAAAGGGAGGGGCACGGCCTGAAAGCTAGGGATATCAGTATAAGGGATTCGACCGTAAAACGTATTATTTCGACCTATACCCGCGAGGCGGGTTTGAGAAATCTGGAAAGAGAGATTGCTAATATCTGCCGCCACGTAGCTACCGAATTAGTGAAGGGTGACCAGAAAAAAGCAAATGTCAAAGCGAGTGATTTGCATTCCATTCTGGGCCCGGCCAGGTTTGAGAGTGAAGTTCGAGCCAGAACGTCACCGGCCGGTGTGGCTGTTGGTCTGGCTGTTACCCAGGCCGGAGGAGACATCCTTTTTATTGAAGCCACGGCTATGCCCGGAGCCAAGGCTCTAATCATGACCGGTCACTTGGGGAACGTAATGAAAGAAAGCGCTCAGGCGGCTTTGAGTTTCGTCCGTTCCCATTCGGCTCAATTTGGCCTTGAGGACGAGTATTTTCAGAAACATGATATTCACATCCACATACCGGCCGGGGCCACGCCGAAAGACGGCCCTTCGGCCGGCGTCACCATGGCTACGGCCATCACCTCTCTGGTTACCGGAAGGCCGGTGCGCCCGGATCTAGCCATGACGGGTGAAATCACCCTCCAGGGTCTGGCCATGCCCGTGGGCGGGATTAAGGAAAAGATCCTGGCTGCCCATCGAGCCGGTATTAAGATCGTTGCCCTGCCGGAGCGCAACAGAAATGACCTGGAAGAAGTACCGGAATCGATAAGGAAAGAGATGACTTTCCATCTGGTAAAACGAGTGGATGAGATTCTGGATATCGCCTTTGAAAAGCCAAAAAAGGTAAGAAGAAAACAGGTGCCGAGAAGCAAACAAAAGATGGCGGCCTCTAGAAAGACCTGACCGGAAGTCATTATTGGAGATTCAATTTTCATCAGGAGCACCTATTGGATATCATCGACCTGCATGCGCATACGACTGCCTCAGACGGTACGCTGACCCCTACAGAACTTGTTGATCTAGCTCATAATTCGGGTCTTAAGGCCTTGGGGGTTACCGATCACGATACAGTGGCCGGTTTGACCGAAGCCTTATCCAGGGGCCGCGAACTAGGATTTGAAGTGGTCCCGGGTATTGAGATTAGCGTCGCGGTCCCCCGGGGAACCATGCATATGCTCGGTTATTACCTTGATCACACGAAACCTGATCTGCTCGCGAAACTTACCCGACTCCAGGAAGCCCGACGGGAGAGAAACCCAAAGATTGTAGCCAGGCTTAATGAATTGGGCCTCGATATTACCCTGGAAGAAATTCTGGCGGAATCCGGCGGCGATCAGGTCGGCCGGCCCCATTTTGCCCGGGTTATGGTGAAAAAGGGTCAAGCAGCCTCGGTTAACGAGGCTTTTGATCTTTACCTTACCAAGGGAGCCCCGGCCTATGAGGATAAATTCCGGTATTTTGCGGAAGAAGCTATGGGGATGATAACCGAAGCCGGAGGTCTGCCGGTTTTGGCCCATCCCTTCACCCTGGGTCTGGATGAATCACCGGATTTGGAAAATTTGATCGTGGATTTAGCCGGGAAGGGGCTGAAAGGTATTGAGGTGTTTTATTCGGAAATCCCGTCACGAAAAAGTAAGGTCTACATGGCGCTGGCTAAAAAATATGATTTAAAGCCTACCGGGGGGTCCGATTTCCACGGAAATAATAAGGCCGGGATAAAACTGGGCCATGGTGTGGGGGACCTGAGAGTACCCTATGAATTTCTCGTCGGTCTTCGGGAAAAGTAATTGATAAGGTGATGAGTTCCGCGGTTGAGATTCTCGCCCTGGCTTTGAGTCCCAGAAAGTCGGGAAATTCTGATTTGATGCTCGATGCTTTTATCCAGGGGGCCGAAGAGATGGGGGCTCGTGTCACACGCCTGGCGGCCAGGTCCCTGAAAGTCAAAGGGTGCCTGGAATGCGGTGAATGCGACGAGGCCGGTGTATGTATTATTCGTGATGACATGGACGACCTTTACCCGCTTCTGATAGAAACCAGACGGATTGTTCTGGCTTCACCTATCTTTTTCTACGGGGTTCCTTCAGAGGGAAAGGCCATCGTGGATCGAACGCAGGCCTTGTGGAACCGGGTCCGGATTTATCCGCGGTTGAGGCGTCCTGAAGGGCGCGGGTTCTTCCTGGGAGTCGGCGCGACCAAAGGGCGCAATCTCTTCGAGGGTACCATTCTTATGTTCAAATATTTTTTAGAGGCGATCGGGCTTCCAAAAGAGAACGTTGAGAGCCTGACTTACCGGAAAATTGAGGCCAAAGCGGCCGTCATGGAGCACCCCACGGCCCTGCGGGAAGCCTATATGGCCGGTAAGGCCTTCGCCAAACTCTGATCCTGATTAATATAAGGAGGCAAGGGATGGACGTCACTTTTCTAGGGACAGGTACTGGTGCGCCTTCGGCCCGGCGAGGTTCGCCGGGTCTGGTAGTTGAAGAGGCCGGTATAACCCTGCTCTTTGATAGCGGAACCGGGACCTTGAGGCAACTGGAACGGGCCGGCCTTTCCTACAATGACCTGGATTATATTTTCTATACCCACCTCCACCCGGATCACGTGGCCGAATTAGTTTCCTACCTTTTTGCCGCTCGGTATTTCTCCGGATTCACTCGGTCCGAACCGGTCAGTGTCCGCGGTCCGGAAGGACTGCTGAATTTCCACAAACACCAGCAAGAAGCCTATGGACATTGGATTGAACCGCCCGAGGGAAAGATAATACTGTCTGAAATACTCCCGAACACCGTTTTGCAGTGCGGTCCGGTGAAAGTTGAGTCACGGCCGATCACACACCTTCCCCAGAGCCTGGGCTACCGTGTTTCCGACCGCAACGGCACTACTCTGGCCATTAGCGGGGATACGGATTTTAGTCAGAACCTGATTGAGCTGGCCAGTAAGGTGGACTTGTTGATCACCGAGTGCTCTTTTCCGGAAGCAATCAAAATAGAGGGCCATTTGGGGCCGAGTCAAGCTGGAAGAGCGGCTCAACAAGCTGGAGCCAAAGCCCTGGCCCTGACTCATTTTTACCCTGAATGTGAGGGTCAAGACCTGTTGGGTCCCATTAAAGAAGAGTTTGACGGTCCGGTAACCTTGGCCGAAGACTTGCTGAGGATTACGGTATAATAAAAATGGTGTGAAATCGCCTTTGGGGGACCTGTCCTATCTGCGGCGTCTGACAATGTAATCAGCCAGGTTTTGAAGGTCTTCTTTTTCCCGAATTTCCGGGAAGGGGGCTAGGAATGCCTTAGCCTCATTAATAAGACATTCAGCCCTTTTACGGGTTTGTTCAAAACCATCGTATTTGGATATCAAGGCTTTGATTCGTTCCAGTTCTTCCGGTGAACGTTTCTCCTGCACGACTAAATCACGCAGTTCACGATGATCAGCCTCGCTGGACTGGGCCAGGGCCAGTATCACCGGCAGGGTAATTTTACCCTCATCCAGGTCGTGACCTACTGGTTTACCGAATTCGGCGGCGGTCAAGCTATAATCGAGAATGTCGTCCATCATCTGAAAAGCTTTTCCTATACGGACGCCGAATTCAGCCAGATTATTTTCCTGCTCTGCCGACGCTTCGGCAAATACGGCCCCTAGCCGGCAGGCCACCTCGATGAGTGCTCCTGTTTTCTGATAGATCAATCTGTAATATTCGGCCTCAGAGATCTCGGCATCGAACTGATGGAGAAGCTGCAGGACCTCTCCCACGCTCATGTGGTTCGCAGCCAGAATCAGGCTTTCCATGAATTGGGCCTGGGGTATTTTTAAGACTTTCATGAAGGCTTTTGAGGTTAAAAAGTCACCAACGAGCACGACCCCCTGATTACCGTAAACGACGTGAGCGGCCCGCTTTCCGCGCCGCGTGTCGGAGTCATCGATCACATCATCATGAAGCAGACTTGCCGCGTGTATGTACTCAAAGATGATTGAATAATCATAGACCTGGTTGCCATTGTGGCCGCAAAGACGCGCCGCAAGAACGAACAAGGCCGGCCGCAGCCGTTTCCCTTTGCTCAGGAGAATGTGCCGGCAGACCTGGGCAATATAGGGAACCTCGGAAGACAGGTTTTCCTCGATTTGCTTATTAACACGCTCGAACAGGGGTTCCAGCCGGGCCATGATGTTATTTTTAGTCATAAAATCCACATTCTATAAAAAACGCAGGCATCATAATCCAAGAACAATGACGGTGTCAAGCAGAGTCCGGGTGTCCACACCGCGGACGCATTTTACTCTCCAACTACAACCTCACCCAGAAGATCATAATCATGGGCCTCGGTTATCAATACCGGTACTATTTCGCCTGCTTGGGCACTCCCTTTATTTATTATAATCCGGCCGTCCACTTCCGGGGCCTGAGCCATGGTACGGCCCACCAGCAGGAGGTCGGTCTCGGGATGAGGACCCGCTATGATGACCTGCAAATGCCGGCCTACCTTTTCCTGGTTTAATTCCCTTGAAATCCTCTTTTGCAGGGCCATAATTTTACGTCGCCGGTTCTCTTTTATCTTCCGCGGAATCTGATCGGGTGATTTCGCGGCCAGGGTACCATCCTCGGGCGAGAATTTGAATACTCCCAGATGATCAAACCGGGTCTTTTTAACAAAATCAAGCAGGTGGCCGAAATCAGATTCTGTTTCTCCGGGGTAACCGACCATGAGGGTGGTTCTCAAAGTCAGGCCTGGGATTTTCACTCTAAGACGCCGGATCAATTCAGCCGGATTCATATCCCGGCCTCGTCCCATTTTTTCAAGTACTCGGGGACTGCTGTGCTGGAGGGGCAGGTCCAGGTAGTTGCAGACCTTCGGCTCCCCGGCCATGACCTCAAGAAGTTCGTCTGTCAAGCCGGTGGGATAGGCGTACATAACCCGCAACCACTCCAGGTTTGAAATATCCGCCAGACGAGTCAGGAGGACGGCGAGGTTTGCGGGCGGATGGAGGTCCCGCCCGTAGGCCGTTGTGTCCTGTGCTACCAGAATCAGTTCCTTAACCCCGGCCTCGACCAGTATTCTGGCTTCGTCGAGAAGGCTATCCAGGGCTAGGCTGGCCAAAGGTCCCCTGAGCCGTGGGATGAGGCAGTAAGAACAAACATTGGAACAACCCTCGGCGACCTTAAGGTACGCCCTGTAAAAAGGCGCCGCCCGCGCTCTGGGATTACGGCCCTCGGGGATGAATCCCGGCCGTAACAGCTTTCGAGACTTATCCGCCGGAGTCTCGGAAAGACCTTCCAGCAATTCGGGTAAAAGATCGATCTCCCCAGTGCCGCAGAAAAGGTCTACCTCGGGAAGAGACTCATGGAGATCGTCGGCATATCTTTGAGGCAGGCATCCGGCCACCACCAGAGCCCAGGCCTGTCCGCTTTCTTTATATTCGGCCGCCTCTAGTATTGTTTCGATGGATTCTTCTACGGCAGGTTGAATAAACGCGCAGGTATTGATCAGGATAACACCGGCCTCGGCCGGCTCGTCAGTTACCGAGTATTTATTTTCAAGCAGCCGGCCCAGCAGATATTCGCTATCCACCTGATTTTTGCTGCAGCCCAGGCTGATGATGTGAAGCTTCTTATTTTTATCTTTAATCAATATTGGAGCTCAAGAAAAGATCGAACTGTGTAAAAATCAATGGAGCGGGATACTAGCGTAAATACCATGATAGCCAGAACAAGACAGGAGACCCAAAAAGCGGGCAGATTTAGGTGGAACTGCCGGGTCTCAACATGGTTCGCGTCCCCGCCTTGACGGAGCAGACACAAAAAATTATACATGACGAAACTCTCCACGGCAAAGGGCAGGAAACCGAAAAACCCTAATACCGGCATCTCGAATATTTTGAGCCAACTGACATAAGGAACAGTGTAGACCCACTTGGCCGTTGCCCAATAATTCAAAAATTCCCAAAAAATCCCGCATATTAGACCGGAGACTAACAGCGAGATTATTGTCTGGAGATGGCCCTGTTCCAGATCCCGCATCAATGAGCGGCCCCCCTTTGCGTGAAGGATCGGTTCGAAAAGGAAGAAAAAACCCAGCCAGGTAAGGGCAAAGAAATATCCGGGCCAAAAGAGAGGAAGAAATAAAAAAAGAAGGCCAAGGACGGTGAAAGGAAGATGCCACGAAGCGGGGAAGGGAAGAGGTTTTATCTTGAGAGAACGGAACGTTCCCAGACTCTCGATTAATTCTCTCGTCTCAAATAAGGCCGGTAGGACAGTCCCGAAGGAGATGAAATATCCAATCCACCTGACCCAGGTCTGGCTGTGAATGTTTTCGTATTGCCAGTTGCCCAGATAGACGTTAAAGCCTTCGAATATCATCCAGAAGACGACTGAACAGGGGATAAGGAGAAAAAATTCGGCGCGGTGGTTTACCCAGAGCGATTTTCCTTTCAGATGATAGACGAAATGATCGACCATGAAAATATATGCCCACCAGGTCAGGGAAAAGAACCATGATGTGAAGGGCCATATCCCGGCCAGCATGGAGAATTCGGCCAGCGCGAACACTCCCAGTCCTATAAATCCGTGATATTTACGTTTTTTTTCCAATCCCACCCCTTAAGATAATCGATAATACCCCCTGTGCGGGATAGTGTCAATTTAAGGGCGGTTTAAAGTATGGTTTGAGGCCGGAAAGCCGACCAATATTCAGGTTCATAAGTTTGCCCGGGCCTAGTTCATCCTATTGAGATAATAAGCTTTATCATTATGTTCTGGGATTGAATTACATCTACCGATGGTCTATGATGGCCTATAGTGGAATAAGAATGAGTATCAACGGATTTAAAATAGGGCCGCTTGAGATAACGAGCCCATTAGTGATGGCCCCGCTTTCCGGTGTGACCAGCCATCCGACTCGGATTTTAGCCAAGCGGCATGGCGCTGGCCTGGTTGTGACAGGGATGGTCAGCGCGGCCGGCTTGTGCCAGAGCAGCGAGAAGACGATTCAGCTTATGGCCTGTACACCGGAAGAGCGGCCTTTGGCTGTTCAGCTTTTCGGGGCCTCACCGGAATGGATGGCCCGGGGGGCTGCCCTGGCCCAGGAGGCGGGAGCGGACGTGATCGACCTCAATATGGGCTGTCCGGTCCGGAAAGTAATCCGTCACGGCGCCGGTTCGGCCCTGCTCAAAGATTTCCCGTTAATAAAAGAAATTCTGGCAAAAGTCAGGCCGAAGGTGACCGTTCCGCTTACGGTGAAGACCAGGCTTGGATGGAGCCCGGGCAATGGGGAACTTATTGATCTTCTACCCATTCTGGCTGACGCGGGTGTTGATGGTCTGACCGTTCACGCCCGTTGGGCCGTGCAGAAATTTTCAGGCCGGGCTGATAGGGCCAGAATCAGCCGAGTTGTTGAAATGTTTCCAGGGCCGGTAATCGGGAATGGTGACGTGACTTCCTATGAACATGTGATTGAAATGATGAGTCAGACCGGGTGTGCGGGTGTTATGATCGGCAGGGGAGCCATGGGTAATCCCTGGATATTCAGCCAGGCGTTGGATGCCCTTAATGGCCGGCCCGTAAAAAAACCCGATCTTAGAACACGGCTCACAACCGCCAGGTCTCACGCTGAGATGCTCAAAGAACATTTCGGTCCTGATAAGTCTGTATTCATGTTGCGTTCGGTTTTAATGTGGTACTCCAAGGGCTTGAGGAATTCTGCCAGGTTTCGGCGCCGTATAAGCCGGGTCAAGGATTTTGATTTTTTAATGGAAATTTTGGATGAATATTACAAATCTTTGGAAATTGAGGACGATTTCGAGCCGGAGGTCATAGAAGTTGAAAGTCAGGTTAGCTAAGACAGCCGGTTTCTGTATGGGTGTGCGCCGGGCCATGGAGTTGACCCTCAAGGCCTTGAACAGGGAGGACACGCCTATTTATTCCTATGGCCCTCTCATCCATAATTCCCAGGTTATGGATATGCTCGGCAACAAGGGTCTCCGGACTATCTATAAGAGAGATGAATGGCCGGAAGAGGGGAGGACTGTTATAATTCGGGCTCACGGTGTACCCCCGGATGAAAGGAAGGCTCTTAAAGAGGCCGGATTGAAGGTCATCAATGCGACTTGTCCTAGAGTAATTCGGGTCCAGGCCATAATCCGAAAGTACACCAAAAACGGATACGCCGCCATCATCGTCGGCGATGCTGAACACGCGGAAGTGGTCGGCCTTCTCGGGCATGCAGGGGGAAACGGATGGGCGGTTAAAAGTGAAGCCGAAATACACGCTCTGCCCAACCTCGAAAAAGTGATCGTGGTGGCTCAGACAACTCAAAGCCGGCCGCATTTTGCTGACATGGTGTCGGTTATCCAGGGCCGATGGCCGCAGGCTGTGATTTTTAATACCATTTGTGACACCACACACGACCGTCAGGAGGAAGTCCGGCAGTTGTCAAGCCAGGTCCAGGCCATGATTGTGGTCGGGGGCCACAATAGCGGAAACACCACCCGATTGGCCGAGGTATCGCGATCCGCCGGCACGAAGACCATCCACCTTGAAACAGAGGACGAACTGGACCCGGAGTGGCTGTCCAGTCTGGATACGGTGGGGGTTACGTCCGGTGCCTCAACTCCAAACTGGATGATCAAAAGAGTAACCCGTGAGCTGGAGAGGACGTCCAGGCGCAGGAAATTATCTTTTAGAAACGTTTTCCGCCGAGTTCTACGGATACTGGTTTTGAGTAATGTTTATATTGCCCTGGGCGCGGGTTCCCTGACCATGGCCGGTACCATGCTTCAGGGATTATCGCCAGGATTAAAGCTCTTTGCGGTTGTTTTTTTCTACGTGCACGCCATGCACATACTCAATCTGTTTTTAGACAAAGAGGCTGGGAAGTTCAACGACCCGGACAGAGCCCTATTTCTGGAATCACATAAAAAAGTACTAATCGGATCGGGTATTTTTTCCGCAATGGCCAGTCTGGGACTGGGATTTTCCATAGGACCGCCTGTTTTACTCATTCTATTCATCACGGGGTTTATCGGCCTCCTTTATTCAATACGCATCGTACCCAAGTCTCTGGAGCCCTACACCCGGTTGACCCGGCTCAAGGATTTTCCTGCTTCAAGGACATTATCAGTCTCAACCGGCTGGGCCCTGAGTCTGAGCCTCATTCCGGCCTTGACCCCTGATGGAAGCATCAACTGGTCCACACTTCTTGTGGCCACAGTCATTTTTCTGCTCGTTTTTATCCGCAGTAACCTGGTCGGAATCTTTGACATACAAGGTGACCGGATTATAGGCCGGGAAACAATCCCCATCATAATCGGTGAGGAGAGGACCCTGGCCATGCTTAATCTGACGGTAAGTTTGCTAGCGCTGGTACTGGTCCTCGGGTGGATATTGAACCTTTTTCCTTCTCTAGCCCTTCTCCTGTTGATTGTCCCGGTTTACGTGGGTCTCTATTTAGTGGTCTATCAACGGAAGAAATTCGTCATAAGCGCGCTGTTCGAGGCCTTGGTTGACGGCAGTTTTATTCTGCCGGGTGTGATATCGTGGCTGTGGTGGGTCTGGCTTTAAATCCGCTCGCTTGATACTGTCTTAACAGCAGAAAAATGAGGTAAAGACTGGATAAACTGAATCCGATGTCGACTTCGGTCAGTGTAATAATTCCCACTTATAACCGGGCCAAGGCGCTCAAGAAGGCTATTGACTCGGTGCTTAACCAGACTTTTAAGGATTTCGAATTGATTGTAATTGATGACGGATCGACCGATGAAACCCTTGAGATATTAAAAGATTATCAAGACCGGTTGAAAAGTGTAGCTATCCCCCATGGTGGGGTTAGCGCGGCCCGAAATCGCGGAATCGAGGAGGCGGAAGGGGATTTTATTGCCTTTCTAGATTCGGATGATTACTGGCTCCCGGAAAAACTGGCCATTCAAACGGATTTTTTCAGACGGAATCCGGAAGCCCGGATATGTCAGACCGACGAGACCTGGTACCGCCATGGAAAACAGGTGAATCCCGGAAAACGGCACCACAAACCTTCGGGTGATATTTTTTACCAGTCTCTCAGGCTTTGCCTGGTCAGCCCATCAGCGGTCATGATCAGGCGTGACCTGTTCAATGAGGTCGGGTTGTTCGACGAGAGCCTGCCTGTTTGCGAGGACTACGATCTCTGGCTGCGCATTTCAGCCCGTTTCCCGGTCTATCTTATCGGGCGATCCCTGACCGTAAAAACAGGGGGTCATTCGGACCAATTGTCACGGACAGTTCCGAGCCTGGACAAATATCGGATAAAATCACTTCTCAAGCTTCTAAGGTCCGGTGTATTATCATCCGGGCAGGCTGGAGCAGCTCTGTCCGAACTGGCCTTCAAGGCGAATATTTATGGGCAGGGATGTCTTAAACGGGGCCGAACAGAGGAAGCGGGCGTGTATTTGGAGATGGCTGAAATGGCGGCTGCGGGGAAGATTGAGGCCTTGTTGAGGGAAGAAAATTAGTAAAAAAATGTTACGCTGTCACGAAAATGGTCTGCATTTTTATCGTTTCAAAATTTTTGAATCCTGTTTGACTTTATCACATGGAATTTTTACCCGGTACGGGAGGGCTGGTTCCGGGGATTTAAATCTGGCCCTGGAGAACGGCTGTGACGAGCAAGAGGTGAGAGCCAACATTAATCTTGTGGCCAGGACTACGGGATTTGAGCGCCTTATCTTTGCCGGACAAATCCATGGGGACCGGTCTCTGGTAGTCCGCGCGGACCGGAAACATGAACTGTGCCGAACCTCCGGCTTATTCAAGGGTTACGACGCTCTAATCACCAGAGACAGTGGTCTGGGCATGCTGATCACTCTGGCCGATTGCCAGGGCGTGGTGCTTTATGATCCGCGGAGACGGGTTCTGGCCCTGGTGCATAACGGTTGGAAGGGAAGCGCGGCCAATATATTGGGGAAGACCGTTTCGAGGCTGGTGAATGAGTTCAAAGTAAAACCAGGGGATATCCTGGCCGGAATAGGCCCTTCCCTTGGGCCATGTTGCGCTGAGTTCATAAATTATCAACAAGAATTGCCCGAAAATTTTTTGGAGTATCATGTTGGAAACCGTCATTTCGATTTCTGGGCCATAAGTGAAAATCAGTTGACGGAAATGGGGATCAGGCCTGAAAACATTGAGGTGTCCGGCGTGTGCACGGTCTGCAATGATGAATTTTTTTCCTATCGCCGGGATAAGAACGAACAACGGTTCGGTCTGGCGGCTGGCTTGATATAAAAGGAATAACTTTGTCCCGGAAATATGATATTGTTTGTCCGGTAATCGAAAACAATCAGGTGGCGCATAACACTTTCCTGATGAGACTATCGGCTCCAGAAATCGCGAGCACGGCCCGACCCGGCCAGTTTGTTATGATTCATACCAGTCTTGAACTGGGGGCCAATCCTCTCCTCAGGAGACCCTTTATGATCCACCGGCTGACCCAGGGGGGAGATATATACATTCTATACCGGCGGGTGGGGCCCGGAACCGGCCGCATGTCAGGTATGAAATCCGGGGAAAAGCTAAAGGTTTTGGGACCTCTTGGAAACGGCTTTGATTTGGGAGTGGCGGAGGAAACGGCTTATTTAGTGGCCGGTGGTGTCGGTCTGGCTCCAATATGGGCCTTAGCCGAGAAGCTCAAGGACCGGGTAAGCTTTATGGTTTTTTATGGTGTGCAAACCGCGAACGAGGTGGTGGATTTTATCAGCAGGTCATCCGGTCCGGTTAATCAGGAAAGTTTAATAATCACTTCAGAAGATGGTTCAGTCGGCACCCGTGGTCTGGTTACTGGACCCTTGGCCAGGGCGCTTGAAAGCAGGCCGGCTCCGGTTTTCGCCTGCGGTCCCAGACCCATGATGGCCGCGGTAGCGTCTCTGGCCGGGGAAGCCGGCATCAAAGCCCAGGTCTCCCTTGAGGAGCGTATGGCTTGTGGTTTGGGAATCTGTTTGAGTTGTTCGGCCGAGCTAGCGGACAGCACCAAGACCAAGCCGAAATACGCGAGGGTTTGTCAGGAAGGTCCGGTCTTTAACGCCGAGGACGTAAAATGGTAGATCTGAGTCTGGATTTAGGAAAGCTCAAACTCAAGAATCCAGTAATAGCCGCATCCGGCACTTTTGGCTATGGAAGTGAATTCGCGGACTTTTTCGATCCGGCCCTTCTGGGCGCTGTGGTGGCCAAGGGACTGTCACTCGAGCCTCGTCCAGGAAACCCGCCGCCGCGGATGATGGAAACGCCGTCCGGAATGCTCAACGCCATTGGTCTGCAAAACATCGGCCTGGAGGCCTTTATCCGGGATAAATTGCCATGGCTCGTTGAACGGGGCGTCACCGTTGTGGCGAACATTTTGGGTGAAACAGTTAGGGAATATGAGGCATTGGCCAAGGCTTTGGGAGGCGAATCCGGCGTAGCCATGATAGAGGTCAACGTTTCCTGTCCTAACGTTAAGGCCGGAGGGTTGGCTTTTGGAAACGATCCCGAAGCCACGGCCGAGGTGGTAGGGGCGGTCTCAAGCCGAGCCCAGGGGAAACCGGTGATGGTTAAACTAACCGCCTTGGTTTCGGACATCGTGGGAGTGGCCCAGGCCGCGGTTCAGGCCGGGGCCGAGGTCATCTCTCTCATCAATACCATCCCGGGAATGGCCGTCGATATAACGACCCGAAAACCGGCCCTGAAAAATATAGTCGGCGGGTTGTCCGGTCCAGCTATTAAACCCGTGGGCTTAAAATCAGTCTGGCAAGTGGCCCAGGTGATAGACGTGCCTGTGGTGGGGGTTGGCGGTATTATGAACGCTAAAGACGCACTCGAATACTTCTTAGTAGGAGCCCAGGCGGTTCAGGTGGGTACGGCGAATTTTGTCGATCCCAGAGCCTGCCTCAATATACTTAAAGGTATTGAGGACTATTTTATTGAGAACAAGATTGCCAGCCTTAACGATTGGATCGGCAGCCTGGATATCAAATAGTCATGGCTGGTGGTGATCGTTACTTTCCGGTGAAGCTTATCAGCCCAAAATGACTATTCCCGGGACGTAATCTCGCGCAGGAAGGGCATGAGCTGGTTCTTGCATACACCGTCCCAGACATAATTGGCCACCACGCTTCTATACATCTGATGCGTCTTCATGTGGGCCAGGTATTCCAGGATCCGGCCGGCAGTGGCTAGGGGCGGGTCATCCAGCCGGAAGAAGCAAACACCCTTTCCAATTTCCAAAAAAGACGGTATTTCCGAACAGGCGATAGGCAGTTTTAATAGACCTGCCTCGAGCAGCGGGAGTCCGAAGCCTTCATCTTTGCTGGTCATCAGCAGCAGATCGGCCATGAGGTAGAAGTCCCGAACCACGGCGTGGCCCGGGGCCTCATTATTCTTGTCCTCCGAGATCATTTCGGCCAATAAGGCGATATTATTAGTCAGACCAAGCTCGTTGATCCAGTATTTTAAACGGCGGTAATAGGCCGGAGCGCGGGATTCGTGGGGATCGTAGGCGCCGGTTAGAACCAGCAGCACGTCAAGGTTCATTTTTTTTAGTCCGTTGACGATGTGAATCGAGAGTTCGATATTTTTCCGTGGTGTAATCCTGGCTGGCTGAATCACCACCAGATCGCGGGAAAAAAGATCAAGCTGTTCTGAAAGCCTGATTGAGACCGCGTCGAGATAAAAAAGTCTGGAGGGTTCTATTCCGTTGCTGATTACTGTCCAGCCGGCACCCTTTATTTCTTCATTGAAAGACTGTTTCCGCGACTCGGAAATGGTCACGTAATGGATGTTTGGATGTGCTTCCCGGAGGACCGGCCATGGGGGATCGTCTAGGTATTCCGGGTAGGAGGATTGAAAAAAGGGTGAATCGTGGGCCCAACTGACCAAGGCCGGTCCGTGTCCTGTATCGGCCAGACGTCTCAGGGCCAGGGTCAAAGGAAGATTGAAGGGCATATGGAGGACGTTATGGGCTAGAATCACGTCGAGATCTTTTGACCAGTCCCGTAGTATATTTAGAATCTGATCGGTGGGTTTTTTTAAAGCCTCAAGATTTCCTTTTTTCGATTGCTTTAATTTTTTTTTAATCGAGGCGTTTTGGGAACTTATTAGAGGTTCAATGCGGACCGGGAGGTTCTCATGGAATTTTTTCCCCATACCGGCCAATATGGAGACGGACTGACCGATTCGATCCAGGATGATGGCCTGTTGACTGAGCACCTCTTCGACGCCGCCTATCACCGGTGGGCAGGAATAGTGAAGAATGCCTATGTTAAAAGGAGGTTCCAAATCAAATTCTACCGGAAGCACGATTCGATTATAGGCAGAAGTATATCCTCCAGAACTTCATATGAAAAATGCGTCTGCCCCAGTTTATAATTTTTTTCCGTGGCGTCGCTCAGCTTTTTCGGTTCCAGCATTTCTTCGATCTGTTTGACCGTTTGAAGAGTAACGAAACCGTCAAAAGGAATGACGTCGAAACCGTAGGGCTCTATATCCTCTATAAAAATTGAATAGCGGTTTAGTACGATGGGTTTCTTGAAATAAATAGCCTCCACAAATGCGTTTCCGAAACCCTCGTAACCGGAAGGATAAACGACTAAATCGGCGGCATGATACGCATCATCGATGCTATAATGTTTCTCGGATCGCTCCACAAAACCCCGACTAGCTCCTATCATGTCTCCGATACATATCACTTCCACGCCCAGGCGGTGAGAATACTCCATTACTCTGAGAGCGTATTGATCCCCTTCATCTCCCAGTTCATGAGAGATAATCAGCCGGGGTCTCTCTAGGCTTAAGAGACTTACCAGTTCGATCCCCCGTTCGACCCATTTTCGCGGCACAATTCTGGTCGGCTGCAGTACAAAGAGTTCACCATCTTCAAATCCCAACTCTTTCCGAAGCTCTTGAGCCGCTGGAGACGGCTCGGAGGGGGTGCCGAAATCAAATACATTGGGTATTACATCGTTACTTATTCCCCGGCGGTAGCTCAAGTCCCTGGATGCGGCTGAATTAATTACCACGTGGCGTATCGAACTGAGTCGGGGCGGAAACGAATAGTCAAGGAAGTCCTGGACAGAGTTGATAAGGAAACGTGACCTTTCCCATACAAAATCGTGGTGATGGGCTATGGCTGGAATCCCTGTCTCGGCAATATACTCGGTTATGGCCATTCCCAGAGGTATGTGCATGGGAATAGCCAACGCGTTTTCCGGAATAAGCAGGTCTATATCGAATTCAGTGCAGAATTCATACAGCCGTGATTTGAGAAGATCCCTGAGCTCATGCATTCTTCTCGATAACGAGGCCTTACGCTTAAGCTTGCCGAAGCATTCCTCGTGTATATCCAGGATTTCGGGATCGGCGAAATGGGCCTTTGGTTCGAGGAAAGACTTATCTTTAGGCGTTCCGAGTTCCCCGGCAAAGGCGAAGCAGTTGAAACCGTTGCGTTCCAAGACCTGGTACCATTTATAAGTTTCCAGAGATACACCGTCCGTTCCGGCCAGACGCGTGGAGACAAAACCAACATTTTTCATATCAGGAGTCCTCACCAGTTGAGATTAGCTTATTAATATTATATATCCATCTTGATTGTATTACGGGTAATTCGAATCTGACGCTGATCTCATCATGAGTGTACTCGTCTGAAATTACTAAAAAAATAGCACACTATCCTTCCAGGGTCAAGGTTTTCCGCGTGAGGGAAGATATAAGCGGAACCGTAAATACTAAAATCAGCAAAGGTCGTTTCCATCATATATCAGCCGCAAATCTACCAGACAGCCGAAGCAATGATAACACCTTTTACCCAGTATCATTCCTGAGCACCCTGATATCACCCAGACGCATGGTCAAACCCTGTGTGTCAAAGTATTCAAGAAGGGGGATAAGATATTTACGGGTTAAACCGGTCATTTCCTTGAACCGGGGAGTAGTCAATTCCTTTGTCTCATGAAAATGATCCAGAATTTGCTTTTTAACTCCTTCCAAAGCTTGATGATGGAAATATAGATCGTCCTTAACCCGGACTAAAATATTTTTATTCAGCATCAGCTCGAGTACTTCTCTCTGCTGATTAACATTACCGGTCAAACCGGCGGAGACATCTTTGAAATATGGCGGGGTTAGACCAGCCTGCTTATAAGTATGAAGAAGCCGGCTTTCGATCTCTTCATGCTCTTTAGCCAGACTGGGCCGGTGACCGGATAAATGGATTAGGTCCTGTTCGACGCCCACCGCCTTGGTCTCCGTTAGATTTTCGAGTATAAAAGCCAGAAGTTTATTGTCCGACAGGGGAGGGATTCTGGTTTTCAACTCTTCTTTATTCAGACCAGGTCTCAAGGGATAGGTCTCATGATATTCAACCAGAATCTTTAATACACGGCCGTTCAAGTCCCTTATCACTTCCGAGTTTAAAATACGGCCATTCACCTTATCATAGATCAATGCTTCCTTATTGGACAGGATCGTATTAAGTGTGTTCTTCAGCTTTTTAGCGGGCAGATCGATCAGGGCGGCCAGTTCCCCGATCGAAGTCCCCTTACGGCCCGCGCTGGCAATCAGGACATTCAGCTTCTTAATAGGATCACCTTCGTGCAGGATGTTTAAATCCGCGATTACAGATTCTTGGAATCTCTTATGCCGTGTGGGCCGGGGATGTAAGATCTCACCACCGGCGATGGTCCTCACAGGTGAATAACTTCTAAGCACGAATCTATCACCTGAGAGGGCCGTGGTCTCTTCTTCTAATTGAATTTGAGCCAGACCGCTTCGACCCGGGGCCAGGGTCTCTGAGTCCAATAATAGAGCCCGGCCGAGAATCTCCGCGGTTCCGACATGAAAGCGGATACGGGACCGGTTTTTAAGCGGCTTTTCATTGTTAGATAAATATTGCAGCCAAACGTCCATGGACCGGCTGGGAAGCAGGCTTTTCTCAAGGGACAGAACCTGGCCTCTTTTTACATCCTCTTTGCTTACTCCCTGAAGGTTTATGGCCGACCTGAGGCCCGCCGAAACCTGGGTGACTC
This sequence comes from Candidatus Adiutricales bacterium, assembly GCA_036480955.1. GTDB lineage: Bacteria > Desulfobacterota > Desulfarculia > Adiutricales > JAFDHD01 > JAZGHI01. The sequence continues at coordinate 4,646 of JAZGHI010000405.1, read as the reverse complement.
TTTCGTTATGAACTTCCAGACCTCTGATTTTGGCGGTAAGGCTGCCCGGAAAGATCTGAACAGTGTCGCCTAAAGTGAGGGTCCCCGAAATCGGGGTGCCGGTCACCACGGTACCGAAACCCCGCATAGTGAAAACTCGATCCAAAGGCATCCTGAATAACCCCCCGCTTTGACGTTCCGCTAGTGAGGACGCGACATCAGAAATGGCGGCCAACACTTCTTCCGTTCCTTTCAAGTTCACGGCTGAGAAATGAACCAGCGGGGCGCCTTCGAGAAAAGTTCCTTTTACGAATTCGCGGACATCTTCCTCCACTAGCTCCAGCCATTCAGCGCCAGCCAAGTCTACCTTGGTAAGGACAATCAGGCCGGAACGGACTCCCAAAAGCTGACAGATATCCATATGTTCTCTAGTCTGGGGCATCACACCTTCATCCGCGGCAATGACCAAGGCCACCATGTCGATACCGGTTGCCCCGGCCACCATGTGCCTAACGAATTTTTCATGGCCGGGAACATCGACAATACCCATTAATTCACCACTGCGAAGTGTAAGGTGGGCAAAACCCAATTCAATAGTGATGCCCCGTGCTTTCTCTTCTTTCAGCCGGTCAGTGTCGATACCGGTCAAGGAGCGAATCAGACTCGTCTTACCATGGTCAATATGTCCGGCCGTTCCTAAAATAATGGGTTTATTCATATAAAATATTCTCCACTCGGGCAGTCTCGAGAGTCAATTCCAATTATAGTGCACCGTTTGGAACGGTCAAGTAGGTTTATAGACTGTTCTTGCCAAGGCCTAGCCCAGGTGCTACATACATCGAAGAAAGATTTTTTAAAAACCTCAAAAAGAGATAGATTTTATCCAAGGAGACGGGTTTGAAAATACTGGGTTTGGATCCGGGCTCAAGACGCGTCGGGGTGGCTGTGAGTGATGATCTGGGAATGACAGCCTCGGGCCTGACTACTCTGACCTGGACAAATTTCGAAAAACTTCTGAACGGAATACAAGACCTTTGCCGGCAATACAAGGTGGAAAAAATTGTAGTCGGTCTGCCCATGCGGATGGACGGAACGTTAGGGCCTGAAGCTAAAAAGGTACTGACTCTGGTGGAAGCTCTGAAGGAAAAGCTGAAATTGGAGATTGTTACCTGGGATGAACGTTTTTCCACTATGGCGGTGGAAAGGGTCCTGATCGAGGCCGATCTCAGCCGGAAAAAGAGGAAAAAAGTACGGGATAAGGTGGCGGCCACGTACATTCTCCAGGGGTATCTCGATTCTCTCAGTGCCGCTGGTGGCGGGGCGCCCTGATGGTTTACCGCCTGATCAGGATCTCTTTCCTGCTCTTGCTCCTTTTACTTGCCTCTGCCGTCCTGGTATGGCAGCGAGTAACCTTCATCCTCTCTCCTCTTGCCACGGAATCAAAACAAGAAATAATCGTAATACCTTTCGGTACCGGCCCGGTTGAGATCGGCCGGATTCTCGAAGAAAAAAAGATCATCCGTTCCGCGAGGGCCTTTCATTACCTGGTAAGATATAGAGACGCTGGCCAAAAACTCAGGGCTGGGGAACACCTGCTCGATGCCGGCATGAGTACAGATGAGGTGGTGGAAAGTCTGGTCAAGGGGCGGCTGAAATTGTATCGTCTGACCGTGCCGGAGGGCCTGACCATGATGGAAACAGCGAGGCTTATCGAAGCTAGAAATCTGGCACAAGCCATTGAAATAAAAGCCCTTTTTCAAAATAAAAAATTTATCCGGTCTCTGGGTCTCCAGGTCGAAACATTGGAGGGGTATCTCTTTCCGGAAACCTATTATTTCGTGGCCGGTACCAGGGCCGAGGCAATTGTCAGGGCCATGGTTAGACGGTTCATCCAGGTCTGGACAAGGTTAGAGAAAATGGCCCGGGAAAGCGGGTTGAGCCGGCATGAGATAGTGACCTTAGCCTCCATCATCGAGAAGGAAACGGGCGGCAATTCTGAACGATCTTTAATCGCGGCCGTTTTTCTAAACCGGCTCAAACGTAAGATGCCCCTACAAAGCGATCCGACCGTGATTTACGGCCTCAAGGATTTTGATGGGAATCTGACTCGCCGACACCTGGAAACCTACACGCCCTATAACACATACCAATTTACCGGTCTGCCCCCCCGACCAATTGCCAATCCTGGCAGAGCCAGTCTCAAGGCTGTCCTTCAGCCAGCCGACGTGAACTATCTTTACTTTGTGTCTAAGAACGACGGAACCCACTATTTTTCTAGAAATCTAGCCGACCACAACCGGGCGGTTTATAGATATCAAAAACGCTCCCACCGAAGATAAGATCTCACCATATTGTAGTAGGTAAGAGCCGACCACAAGATACGGTAGTGGGATATGTTCGGCCTTTGGGGCAAGCTAGACCCCTTTGCCAAAAAATTTAAACAATTCCTTTAAGTTCACTTAATTTTTTTCTTGACAGGTGGTAAAAAGAGGAATAAAGTGGGTCAAAAAAGGCAGAAAGTGGTAATAAATGGTGGGAATGGATAGCCATGGCCCACTAACGAACCATGTTTAAAGGTAATTTCCCATATACCATTGATCCCAAGGGGCGCATGTCTGTGCCTACTCGTTTCCGTGGTTTAATGCCGGACCAGGGCGACGGAAGACAACTGGTTATTACCCTGGGCATAACCGGCCAATGCCTATGGGCTTACCCCCAGGAAGAATGGAAAGAGATAGAGAATCAGATCACACAGACCAAGTCCAGTCTTCAGAAGGACGCTTTTATCAGGAATTTTATCGGCAATGCCCATGAGTGCACGATAGACAAGATGGGTCGGGTATTAATCCCCTTGGTTTTGCGAGAAAAAGCGTCCTTAAAAAAACAGGTGGTAATTGTGGGCGCGCTTGGGAAGTTCGAGATCTGGGATAAGGACGTATTCAAGAGTCTGGAAGAGAGTGAAGATTCTTTCACTCAGGCTCAGGAATTCTACGAGTCCGAAGAGATCAGGGTATGATGGAACATGGAATTCACTCACCGACCAGTCATGCTTTCGGAGGCGATCTCGGCTCTGAATGTCCGGGAAGGTGGGTTTTACGTAGATGGAACAATAGGCGGTGGCGGTCACGCCAGGGTTTTACTGGAGCGCGTTGGATCAAAAGGTACTGTATTAGGCCTAGACCGGGACCCTGAAGCTCTGAAATATCTCAAGGAGGTTCTCAGTCCGACTGCCCCGAATCTAATATTACGTCAAGGTAATTTCTCTCGGCTGGATGAGTATTTGGCCGATCTTGGAGGGGAAACCGTGGATGGAATACTCCTTGACTTAGGATTAAGTTCCTTTCAGCTTGAACAATCCTCTCGAGGTTTTTCTTTTCTCAGAGACGAGCCTCTTGACATGCGAATGGATCCGGAATCAGGCGGCCCGGCCTCTGATCTGGTTAACAAACTTCCTGAAAAAGAATTGGCCGATCTGATTTACCGGTATGGGGAGGAAAGGGCCTCGCGCCGAATCGCCCGTGGGATAGTACGTGCCAGGAAGAAAAAATCCTTCACCACTTCGGCCGAGTTGGCCGCGCAGATCCGCAGGTCACTCTACCGCCCTGGACGCCGGCCACGCATCGATCCGGCCACCCGCACTTTTATGGCTTTCAGACTGGCCGTAAACGATGAAATCTGGCATCTGGAGAAGTTTCTGGCTCTGGCCCCAAAGTTGATCAAACCCCTCGGCCGATTAGTCATTATCAGTTTCCATTCTTTGGAAGACAGGTTGGTGAAAAAAGCAATGGTCCCACCTAAACATGCCGAACACACAACCGGGAAAATCGCGGCTCTTTATAAAAAACCGCTCCGCCCCACACCTGAGGAGGTCGCTCAAAATCCCAGATCGCGGAGTGCCCGGCTTAGGGCCGGTGAGCTTACCTGAGGACATTTGATGCTGCAAAGAGGGTATCAAAATTTAAGAATCAGCTATCCCACGATTAGGAAAGGTAACGCCAAAATGGCGGTTTCTTTCTGGGCGCGGGGTTATAGATTGTTTCTGGCCGTGTCCGTGGTTCTCATGTTGATCGCCTTTGCTATGGCCATGGTTTGGATCAATCATCGGTCTGTCCAAACGGGATACGAAATCACTCAGTTGAATCAAGAACAGATAAGACTGATGGACTTGAACGCCAAACTGAAGCTGGAGTTCGCGAATTTAACCGCGCTAGACCGTCTTGAACGTCTGGCCCGTGAAAGCCTCGGCCTGGTCGCGCCACGGCCGGATCAGGTAAAGGTGATCAAGTGAGTGCGTTTCAGGCCAAATGGACTCGGTTCCGTATTATTTTCGTGTTTTGCGTCTTTCTTTTGGTATGGGTCGGCCTGGTGTGGCAATTAGCCAATCTGCAGATCCATAACAGAGGCCGCCTGGTTAAGTTTGCCGAGCGTGAGTACAGCACCAAGATAAAACTCATTCCTGTCCGGGGTGATATTTATGACCGGAACGGCGAGAAACTGGCGGTCAGTTTAAAGGTAGATTCAGTGTTCGCCAATCCCCTCAGAGTCAATAATCCCGGGGCCGCCGCGTCTCAATTAGCCGGGATTTTGAATTTGAACAGGCGGGCGCTTCATAAAAAATTAATGAAAAAAGCCTATTTTGTCTGGGTGAAACGGCAGATAGATCCTGA
>JAZGHI010000404.1:0-10112 GCA_036480955.1 Candidatus Adiutricales bacterium | reverse complement strand
GAAACAAGGCCGCTGAGGTTAACTCGTCCAACTCGGTAAGCCTGCCTAAGGGAAGTTGTGTCATAAAGCCTTTCAGGAGATCCGGATTAACGAGTTCGGATTTCACCACCGTGGGAGCCAGGGCGTTTACCCGTATGTTATATTCGGCAAGCTCAGCCGCCAACAGCTTGGTGACCATAATACCAGCCGCCTTAATTATACTGTAGGCTCCTTGTCTTCCTGTGGGCCTGATACCCGCGGTCGATGACATGTTGATAATACAGCCTTGTTTTTTTTCCATCATCACTTTGGCGGCAGCCTGGCTGCAGAGAAAAAAGCCCTTGAGACCAATATCCACCGTATTGTCCCAGTTTTCTTCCGACAATTCGACTAAGGGCCCACCGGTATACACCACGGCATTATTGACCAGTATGTCAATCGTGCCGAACTCCCTGACCGTCCGTTCCATCAGGTTTTCCACATCGCGCTTCTCGCTGACATCGGCTTTCATTGCCAGAGAACGTCTGCCCAGCGCCTCAATCTCTTCAGCCACCTTTTCCAGATCTGGCAGGGTACGTCCGCAGACCGCCACATCAGCACCGGCCTCGGCAAAGGTCAGGGCAATCCCTTTGCCGATTCCCCTCTTACCACCGGTAATGACAGCGACCTTGTTTTCTAAAGAAAAATTTGGAATAGTCATTTCAAACTCCTGTTTTCAAGAATTGGTTTCTAAGGTGATCAGTAAACAACATTTCCGATCCAATCAGGGGTGTGACGAGTTTTGAGATAAATCAAACATTACCATGAAAGAGGTTCTTTTTCCCAGTAGAGAAAATGCAAAAAATAAGATTCTCTTCGAGCTTAATAAAAATGAAGATTTTATATTCCGTCATGGCGAGAGCTGCACCTTATAGAGTTAATTTCATTGAAAAAAACCAACCCGGTTTAAATTATACCGGGTCTGGATTGTAAAAAGGGATCGGGACAGACCTTGGAAGTCATAATACATCCGCTTGGTTAGATCAAGGGCTTTGAATTGTTTTTTTATGGTTCCTCAATGTATCTAGATTAGTCTTGACGGTTGGAGGAACATACCGTAGAAAGGTCATGGATTGTAAAAATAAGATAGGACGACGATTTATCATATGACTGAAAACACCGTTAATATATCGGATCAAAATACATTAAACGACTCCACCCCTAAGACACCGGGAAGAATGGATGGATGGTATGTCTGTCCCAGATGCGGGACAACATACGATGAGCTCCACCATTTTTGTACCCGATGCAACTATTACACACCAAGCTGGTGGTACGCCACGGATTTCAGCGGGAAGAGACGTCGCTGGAAGCTTAAGCTAACCATAGTGTTGATACTGCTGTCTTTCGCGGGGTACATGGTCTATAAGACCCGGGTATACATACCCAACCCTTTTATTCTCGCCAGGAATCCAGTCTCAAATATCTCCTCTGTCTCCGGCCCCGAGGAATGGACCATGTACGCCGGTGACGCCGGACATACTCGTTTCGTTCCCGGAGCCACACCTCCTGAAGGCCGTATCCGGTGGTCATTGCCTCTGGGCGAATTGACGGATTCGGCCCCGGTGGTAAAAGACGGAGTTTTATACATCGGCGGGTACTTCAAGATCCACGCTCTGGAGGCGAATACCGGAAAAACCATCTGGGAGACCGAGACCACAGGCCCGGTTCACTCATCCCCGGCCCTGGCTGGAAATTTACTTTTTCTGGGTCTTCTGGACGGCCGTGTTCTGGCCCTGGAAAGTAAAACAGGCGCGCTCAAGTGGGAACACCAGACAGAAAACTTTGTGTTCAGCTCTCCCACTGTAGTTGACGGAGTGCTTTATATAGGCTCTGGTGACGAATCGATCTACGCTTTCGACGCTGAGACCGGAAAGGTTATCTGGCGTACGGAAACCGGAGGCCGGGTTCAATTCGCTCCAGCCGTAGTTGATAAAGTTGTATACGCGCCCACGTCCCACCAGAACCTTTACTGCGCCTATACAAATAGCGGCGCCCTCAAACTCCGCTTTCGCATGTACCGTGACATCCAGGATTCTCCGGCGGTGGCCAACGGCCTGGTGTATTTCATTTCCAGGGACGGTAGTCTCTACTCCATGTATCAAGGCGCCCGTGAATATCCGGGCCAGTACAAGATGCTATGGATGTGGGCCCAGTTCTGGCTGTGGAAACTGCCGGTGCCACCGCCGCCGCCGCAGCCAGGCGCGGCCTGGAGGGCCAGGGCCAAAAATCGCTGGATCGGCTTTACTGCTTCGCCGGCAGTCGCGCCGGACGCCCTTTACCTAGGCGATCGCGCGGGCTGGTTTTATAGCCGGGACCCCAAGACAGGAAAACCAATCTGGGATTTCAAGGCCAAGCTGCGTATCTCCGCCTCGCCGCTTATTCTGGGTGATCAAGTCTTTTTCGGCTCCGAGGATGGGTTTCTGTACGCCCTCAATCGCCAAGACGGCAAGTTACTATGGAAACTGGACCTGGAAGTGCCCATTAAGGTTAGTCCAGTCTACGCGAACGGGCTGATCTACCTAAGGGCGGAGGACGGCAATCTGTACGCGATTGAATAGGCGGTTCAGCCGTTGCTTGTATTTCTATATACGTAAAAAATCTCGCCGGGGTACCTGAGTATCTGGGCCCGAACCCCCAATTCCCTGAAAAGGTCCACGGCCATCTCATGATAATTCCTTTCCATACCCTTGGCGACTCCCCCCAGCGATCGGGAAGGAAAGGAAACCACAACATATTCCGCCCTTATTTTTTTAAGTAATCGCAGACTGGCCCCTTTTTCCATCTGCTCCAAGCATGGAACCGTTTTTAGTAATAAGGCCAGGCCGGCCTTCTTTCTGGGAGGGGAAACTATCAAATCCCGGCATTCGACCTGGCAGCGGCCGCCCGCCATTTCCAGGAATTCGCTTATAAAGCCGAGAAGCGCCGAATCTATATCCATGGCAATATATTCAGCCGAGGACAGCTCGCCCATCCACGGCCGGGCAAATGGATTGAAACCGCAGGCCAGGTCAAGGATTGTTCCCGGTTGAGGTATTATGGAAACCAGGTCCTGAAAGACCTGTCTCATTATAGGAAGGCGCTCGGCCGTTGACGAATGCCCCTTCAGTATCCGCAAACAGACCTCGGCCTGCCCCTGGCTGGTTTCCTGGGAGGAAAGCTCGGTCATGAGCCGCCTTAACCGGGAGGTCCATTTTTGACTCAGATACGCCCCATAAATCTGGTGAAGTTTTCGACGCCCGGCCTTAACCGCCTCTTTGTCGGACCTATGACGTAGGCCGGCCCATCGGGCGACAAGTTCCAGAGTGTCAGGGCAGACGTTCCGGTATTTGGGAATTTGCCCCAAGCTTTGAGCTATGAGTATGTTTCGTTTACTGCCTATTTTTTATCAGATCCCTTGGGACCGGCCTCTCCGACACCGGCTAGTGTTTCCATCAGCTTCGAGTAAAAAGTCAGATTGTGCAAGGTGGCCAGGCGAGGAGCCAGGTCTTCTTTGGCGCGAAACAGATGGTTGAGATAACCTCTCGAATATTTTAAACAGCAGGGGCAGGAACAGTTTTTATCTATGGGCCCTGAATCCCTGATGTATTTTTTATCCTCTATGTAGAGGTACCTGTAAAAATTTTTATCCTTGACCGATGATTGATCCAAGGGCCCGGAGGTTATATAAAGCCTTCTTCTTCGAGCATCGCGGGTAGGCAGTGTCGAATCAAAGAGGGTGTATCCAGCTTCCCAGGCGGCGAGAATGTTCTCAGGGCTGCCTACGCCAAGAGCGTGCATAGGGTACCCGAATGGCACTAGCTCGGCTGCCTCGGCCACCATGTCCACTAAACGGCCTTCATTGTCTATGGGCCATCCGCCGAATCCGAACCCATCAAATCCTATCTCGAGCAGACTCTCAACGCACCTTTTTCTCAGATCCATGTTATTACCGCCCTGGATAACGGCAAAGAGGAGGGGACGCTGTTCATGATTATTCGTCCTCCGGTTGAATTCATCCTTGCATTGTCTGGCCCATTTGATTGTCCGGTCCACACTCTCTTTTTGAACCTCTTCACTGGCCTCAGGGTGGGTGCACTGGTCGAGGCAGAACAAAATGTCCGCGCCTAATTCCAATTGGCTCTTTATGGATTTTTCCGGCGTAAAAAGCCTCTTTTCTTTACCACCGCCGGGCCGGTAGAGAAAACCCTGGTTAGATATGCTGCCGTACTTTTTGTTTTCAGTGATCAGAGAAAATATCTGAAATCCGCCTGAATCACTGGCTATCGGATAAGGCCAGGCCATGAAACGGTTTAATCCTCCCAGGTGCCGTATTACGTCAACTCCGGGCTGTGTAGACAAGTGCAGGACGTTGACCATGAGCGCTTGCACTCCCACGGCCGCAAGTTCCGAAGCCTCCAAGGTTCGAACCGCGGCCCTTGTGGCGTCGGGCAGAAAAGCCGGTAAATCAATCCGTCCGCGTTTTGTCTCCAGCCGTTCCAAGCTCAGTCCTCCGGATGGCGGATGAATTTGGGATTGTTGCCGGCGATGACCACCGTGATTTCACCTTTCACCTTCTCATCGGCGAACAGTTCGGCTAGTTCACTCAGCCACCCATGATGGACTTCCTCGAATTTTTTGGTCAATTCGATAGCCACCGCCGCCCGCCGGTCGCCTAGTTCGTTGAAGGCATCGGTTAAAAAAGCCCCCAATCTGTGGGGTGATTCGTAAAAAACCAGCGTGTGCGGGGATGAGGCCTCCCGCTCGATCATTTTAAGCCGTTTGCCGGATTTCCGGGGCGGAAAGCCCAGGAAAGTGAAGCTGTTGGCCGGAAGACCGGAGGCGACCAGGGCCGACGTCACCGCGCTGGGTCCCGGGATGGGTATTACCGGGAAGCCTTTTTCAATGGCCGCTCGGATGGCCCGAAAACCGGGATCGCTTATCGCCGGGGTACCGGCGTTGGAACATAACCCTACACTGATACCCTGCGAAAGGAGGTCCAGTATCTTTTCGCTGGCCCTCATTTCATTGTGCTCGTGATAGGAAAAAAGGATGCGCGGCCTTTTGATGCCGTAACGGGATAAAATCTTGGGCGTTACACGGGTGTCCTCACAGGCCAGGGCTTCCAATTCACCCAGAAGCCGCAGGGCCCGGTGAGAGATGTCTCCCAAATTTCCAATGGGTGTGGATATTACGTATAATGCCGGTTTTTCGGTTTCCATTTGAATTATCTATCCGTCTTCATATCCCGAAGGCTGATTTCATGTTTTAAAAATCAAATTTTGGGAAGTTGTGACAAAACGGTTCTGCGCGGGTAGAATCCAAACCTCTCGTAAAACTTAAACGCCTTCTCATTACCGGCTGCCACCGCAATATATTTCTCTTCCACCCTTTGATCGTTCAACCATCTAAGAGTGGACTTCATCAGCTCCTCACCCAGTCCGTGACCTCGATACTTCTCCTCTACAAATATGGAATCAATCTCACCGATGTTTTTCTCGTCTATGGTACTTACGCAGTAGCCCACGTTTTTTTCGTGCTCCCTGTCGAAGGCCAGATCAACTTTCAGCTTGTTGTCTTCCGCCTTCACTATTAAATCGTTTTTACGATCCTCGAAAGTCCACTCTTGATACGACTTTGAGAAATTTTTACTCATCTCCGCGTGGAGCGTATTCAGTTTTTCCCACAACGGTTTCACGGAATCCAAGAGCTCCATTCCACCGGTTACTATTTCAATGTTCTTTAGCATCGTTACGACGTTCTTTCATTATCGGGCAATGATTCATAACGCCCTTCAGCCCTTTTCTTCTCCGCTATTTCACTGATAAATGTACCGTAGGCTATATCCAGGTCCAATTTTACGTGTATGAGGGTCTTGAGATATTCCAGGTGAGGGCAGGGGGGGCCGTGGAACGACTCGTTGGTAATGCAGGACGATAAATGAACCAGAACCTTGTCCTTTTCAATTCCCTCCGCTTTTTTTATCAATTTAAGAAAACTCATGAATTTCCGGTGGACAGCCCTGCCGGGACAGCCGCCGCAGGTAATGGACAGCATCCTGCTCGGGCCCTGTTCAGTTAGATCCGCGAACTTGCCAATGCGTTTGTTAAAAGACATCTCGCATAAATATCCGGAACATTGTTCTTTCACGATGTGGCATTGCACTATGACCAGGTATTCTTTTTCCATTTTTCTCGCTTACCTCTCGGTTTTTTCAGCTATTTGTTGGCTTTTGCAGAATACTCCGCTATTTACGGCGGAGATGAATACATTATAAAAATAAATCTTACTCCATTGAATATGCCCCGCCTTTTCAAGGCGGGGATATTTACTATTTATCGTACATTATAAAGGGAGGTTCTGACAAGCAGTGGTTTTCAGGAAAGGGCTTGGCTGGCGGCTGTACCGCGAACCGCTTATACGGCAGATCCTGCGTGTAACCATTCATTACTTGTCTGCAACTTAAGTTAATAGTAACTTGGGAAAGTCAAGTAAACTGCCCGTCAAATCTACCGCGTACCCGAAAGGTGAGCTAAAAGAAATGTTACGCATTAATTTAAATGCAGTGTTCAAAAAAAGGCCAAAGAAAAGGTCTACGGTTGGACAGATTTTTTTCGCGTTCGCGATTATGGGGGCAGTCATAGTTCTTTCAAGTTCAATCGGTATGGCTGAAACCCTCATCCTCAAACCGTCCGGTTTAAAAAGACATCTGCCGGAGAGGGTCCTGGGTATTCAGGGTGTGACGGCCTTTTACGAGAAGATTATTGATGATCCTGAAAAATTGGGACCGGTAAGAAACCTGGCCCCGGCCCTTCTTCGTTTTCCAGGCGGCACCGTGGCTAATTATTACAACTGGCGAAAAGGGCAGCTTGAAATTCCTGTTTTTCCGGACAGCAGTAGATATACTCAAATAATGAGCCGGATAGCCCGCGGCATCCGCTACCTTCACCCCGGCGGTGTGTCGATGGACGACTTTAATGAATTCAGCCGGAAGGTGGGGGCCGAGATAGTCCTGGTTCCGAACCTGGAAACCTCATCCCTGGCTGATCAGATAGCCTGGTTCAAACACATGAAGTCCAAGGGCATTGTCCCCCGCCATATCGAACTGGGCAATGAGTTCTGGGTAGCCATGGTGGGAGACCCGAATGTCATCCGAAAATTCCCGGACGCCTCCACGGCTATGAAGATCATGGAAAAATTTGTGAAGGCCATCAGACCCTATCTGCCCGATGACGCCTTAATAGCCGCGCAAGGAGCGGGGACGGAATTTGGAACAGATCAGGACGGGGTCGGTAGTAACTTCCTTATGAAACGGATGAGAAAATGGGACGAGGAGATGACCAGCCAACCCTGGTTCGACGCCCTGACCGTGCATCTTTATCCTGAGGCTGATTTAATCCTGGGACTGGGGGCATCGAGGGACTGGCCGGATAACGCGGAAAAACTTTTTCCAGCCATGATGGCCAGGGCGGATCAGGGCACTCAACGGGTCCTTGATTCCATGGTTAAAAGATTTCCGGGAAAAGAGATCTGGGTTACGGAATGGAATCCAAACGGGGTCCGGTTTTTCTTTCAAAAGCAGGACGTCGGTTTCTCCGGCCTGGCCATCCATACTACGGCTCGCATGATTCTTTCCTTTCTGAGATGTCCGGCCTTTACTGTTTCCACGTACCACATGCTCGGGTATAAGGGTGATCCCTATTCGGTCTTCGCGCCCGATGAAGAAGGCGGGTTCATCCCGTCCGGACCGGCCGTGGTGCTCAGATGGTTTAACGAAGCGGCTAACGGTGGAGTAACGTATCAACGTCTCGAAGTGGAAGGGGCCGTCAGAATCCAGGGACAGGGCCTGATGCCTGATGAAAGCTACCTGGACGTGGAGGCGGCCAGTTTCACTAGAGGTAAAAAAACTACGATCATTATTCACAACGCCGGAAACATAGGAAAAAAATGCGACCTGTCGAAGCTCGCAAATGGGAAACTCCCATCCAGGATCGAGACTTTTACCACGCCGGACCTGACCAGGGATTTTTCAAAAGGTGTCCCGAAAACAAGTCTCATAATAGCCGGCGAGAAAATAAGTCTATCGGCCTATTCCCTTACCCGGCTGGTGTGGGAGTGATTGTTCTTAAACCTGGTTACGGAGAAATTCAAGAACCAAAAATTCAATCTCCCCGGTTCTTTTAATCGGAGTCAGGTATCAGGTGCAAGTCCCTTTGAGGGAAGGGGATGGTTACGCCGTTTTTCGCGAATGAGTTGTAAATGGCCAGGTTTAGTTCGTGAATGGCCAGGCCTCTATTCATCGGATGATCAATCCAACACAGAAGTTCGAATTCCAGACCCGAATCGCCAAAGGCGCGGAAGCGGGCCCGAGGTTCCAGCTCTTTGACCACCATTTCATTTGACGCGGCCACTTCCAGGAGGAGTTTTTCCACCAGTTCCAGATCGCTGCCGTAGGCCACGCCAACTTTGATCCGCACCCTGAATCTTGGCTCGGGCGCGCTCTCGTTGATTATCTTTGAATTGACCATGATCGCGTTGGGTACGATGATCTGGATATCGTCCCGGGTCTTGATCCTGGTGCTTCGGATACCGATGGCCTCCACTTCGCCGCGTTCTCCGGAATCAAGGTTTATATAATCACCGATCTTATAGGGCCGGTCCATAAAGATGCTGATTCCGCCGAAAAAATTAGCCACAGTATCCCGGGCCGCCAGCGCCACGGCCAGACCGACCAGACCGGCGGAGGCCAGCATGGGGGTAATGTTAATTTTCCAGGTTGCCAGTATGACCAGGATCGCTACGGCGATTATCACCACCCGGGTCATGTTCGCCAACAGCGGCATGAACTCTGATTCCACCCGCCCGGTCTTTCGCAGGCCTCGGGCTATGAGTTCAAAAACAAAGGCGGATAGTCTATAAAGGGCCAGACTCCAGATCAGCACAATGGCCGTTTTTATGGCCCCCATCAGCACGAATTGGATGTCATCGCCGGGTTTGAGCCAGGTAATGGCCACGGCCGCGCCCAGCAGGACAATAGATTGCCAAAGGGGCCGGTCAATGATCTTGAGGAAATCCTCGTCGATAGAGGTTTTGGTCCGCTTGGTCCAACTATTCAAGGCACGGTCGAAAATTTTCTTTACCAGCCAGGCCACAACCAGGCTGAGAAAAAAGAAGGCCAAAGCCCCCAGGACTCCGGAATCCTTGAACCAATCGAATAGATCCGCTCCAAACTGGTTGAAAAAATCGCTGAGTTTGTCCATGGGCCCAACTCCTGAACCGGTCAGTTTCGATACTTCATAAAAGCCCGGTTTAATTTATCATCAACGTACACTGTCTTGAAAAAAACCAAAAAATGCGCGATGCACGGCGGATGACGGAAATGTTAAGCGTATTCCGGCACGAAATCCGCACCCTGATTAGTGGGAATATATAACGGCTTGGGAATTTTATCAACTTCAGCCAAGGATTTGAGAGAGATGTTAGAGTCCGATGTTGCTCACGTCCCCCTGGTAAGTACCGGCGTTGGGGAAATCTGAGAGGGCCAGTTCTTGAAACCGGGCCGCAAAACCGTAGTCTATAAGTGATTCAAGGGGCACCCATTCCACAGCGGTTATGGGATTGGCGTCTGATTCGGGCTCTCGTCCGAGTGCAAGTTGTCCTCCGGTTTTTTTTACGGCAAAGGTGAGATGTACCACCTGGCGGCCGTGATGAAAACGATCGCAGATATAAAGCAGCCGTTCAAGGCGGATTTTAAGTCCGGTCTCTTCCTTCATTTCCCGCACGCAGCATTCCTCGATGGATTCACCCGGTTCGAGTCTGCCGCCGGGAAGGGACCAGGACCGGGTGCCGGTCACTTTCTGGCCCAAAAGCAGGATGCGGCCGTTTTCAATTAAAACACTGGTTACCCGGATTTTCATGGCATAATAAGGTCTGTCCATCTTGTCTCCATCAGTCTACATTTAATTAAGTCGGCTCACCCGCTGACCACGAAAATACATAAAAAGGGAGTGAACTTCAACCGGATTGTACAGCCTTAAAAAGAGAAATATGACGCGGGAACGAGGAAGTGAGGAATGAGCCTTAAAAAAAGTTGACCTTTCCGGCCGTCATGCGCT
>JAZGHI010000403.1:0-3242 GCA_036480955.1 Candidatus Adiutricales bacterium | reverse complement strand
TTATGATGGTTTGCCGCGCTCACCAAAGCCTCGAGGGCCCGGAAGGGAGATTGAACCGGGTCCGTTTTTGAAATATCAGTTTCTTCAAAAGTTCCCGGAAGATGCAGATCCCCGGAATGAAGAATGGTGACGGGGGGTAATTCTTTCTGGTTATGGGATATAATCAGATACCTCTCTACGGTTTTTTATGGTTATGGCAACCTGCCGCGGCGCGGGAAACCAGCCGCGGCAGTACAATTCTCTTTTGTCTTGCTTCTTCCGGCGCAAAAATCGCTACATGACGGCGTTTATCTTACCTTGAGTCTCCACCGCTTCGTTTACGATATTGGTGATAAGGTCCGCTACGGTCGGGATGTCTTTAATTCGACCCATTACCTGACCGATGGGCAATAATCCCTGGTCCAGGTTGCCCTCCTGCCATCCGGTCCGGCCTTGTTCACCGCTGATAACCGGAGCCAGTTCCTCGATTCCGGCGCCTTTGGCCTCAAGTTCCAGGACCTTTTCAGCGGTCGCGTTCTTGAATGCCCTCATGGGATTCATCAAAGACTGCATGACTATGGTGGTCACGTTTTCAGGGGATTCGACTATCTTGTCCTTGACCGCCTGGTGCACCGGGCATTCCTGGGTACTCATGAAACGGGTACCCATGTTCACCGCTTCAGCGCCCAGAGCCAGGGCTACTATGAGAGTCCGGCCGTCGGAAAATCCTCCGCCGGCTATCAGCGGCGCGCTGATACTGTCCGCCGCCTGAGGGATCAAGACTAACGATGTTACACCCTCCATGCTCGGATGGCCGCCGCATTCAGTTCCGACTATGGACACAATGTCCACGCCCAGGCCGTCTACTTTAATAGCGTCGCGCACGCGGGCGCACTTGTGGATGTGGATCAGCCCGGCATCTTTGATCTGATCCCGGTACGGGGCCGGGCTTCGCCCGGCTGTCTCTAAAATCTTAACACCGGAATCGATCACCATTGCGATCAACTCGTCGCCCGGCCTGGGCATGAGAGCCGGAAACAGGGACACATTCACCCCAAACGGTTTGTCGGTCATGTCCTGGGTTTTCTTTATCTCTTCCAGCAATTCGCCCTCGCCGGGAAAGGTTGCCGCCGGCAAGCAGGCGAAACAGCCGGCGTTGGCCACTGCCGCCACCAGTTCGGCCCGGCTTAATCCCTGCATGGTGCCGCATTGAATCGGGTATTTGACTCCAAGCAATTCTGTAACCCTAGTTTTAAGCATGTTCGGTCCTCCTAAAGTATTCAGTTTAGTAAAATGTCTCCAGTTATATTCGATCAGCCCATATGCATCGTGTTCGGGCTTTCTACATATTGGAGGCGGCTGAATCAAATTACGTCAATATACCAAAAGCTGTGCGGTTTATCGACTATTTTTTTAGTATTAATACGGAGGCGAGCGCTTCCGGGAGAACAGGGCTTACTCGAGCATAGATTTCAATTTCTTCTTCAGTTTGGACTCAACGTCCTGATTTATGTACAGCGTAGCCAGGGCGCACCCGTAACAACGCTCAGCGTCCGGAAGCCGGTCATGCCGATTCACACCCTGCCTGATGTTATGGAAGACCCCGCCGTTATTGAAATCTCCCGTAGGCAGAATACGGCGAATGGCGTGCGATCCGCACCTGTACTGAACCCCGTCCGGAGAAAATGAAGCCTGAGTTGGAGCCACATAGCAGTAGTCAGAAAGAGCCAGTTGACCGTAGCGGCCTTCTTCCGAGGTTTTGACGTACGCGTCCAGTCCGCCTTTATGCTTGACCCTTAAGTACGGATTGGAGAAATAGCCAAAGAGGACTCCCCTCCTCTCTTTCGGTACTCCATGGCCGGCCTGAAAATCATCCCACAATTTGCTCACATCCGGCCATACTTCCTCGTAAAATCTCCTGAATTCCTCGCGGGTTGGCCTTAAGAAATCGTTGCTGGCGCCCCCGACCGGGACGACGTGAGGGAACATATCATTGTAGAAAGGATCTCGCAGACTTACGGCCTGCTTGCATTTTTGGAGAATAAAACTCAGTAATTGAGGCACAAGGTCAATGTTTCTATTAGTGAGGACACAATTTGTGTGAATAACGGGGTAGGAAGCTCCGACCAGGTCCCTGGCTATCTGAACGTTATACATGCCTTCCATAACCAGATCAAAACGTTCACCACCGAAAAGCTGATTCTGGAGATTTCTGTCCGCCGTATCCAATGAGACATGCAGTTTTGATAGACCGGCCTTGACCAGCCGTAAAGCCACCTCCGGAGTAAGAAAGGAGGCGTTGGTGTTTATATTGACGGCCGCCCCTTTTTCAGTGGCAAACCTTACCAGACCCTCGTCTCCCCAGATATCTTCTTTAAGCAGCAGAGGTTCTCCGCCGGTGATGTAAATATAGGTTCCGTCTTTTTTTCCATCACGGGCCGTTATTTCGGAGATTATTTTTTTCCAACCGGTAAGATCAACCAGGGGTTTGGTAAATGGCTGATTGCAATAGAGGCATTTTGGTTCGAAATTACAGGCCGCGGTTAAATTGAGCCCGACAAATGACAGAACAGGGTCTTTACCCTCTAAATTCTCAGGCCACCTGGACAGTTCCTTAAAAAGATACTCCTCTTCTCTAGAATCTTTCTTGATTAAACTTTTGACTTTTTTTTCGTTGAATTCAAGAAGCTGGTTTACGACCGTATCGATATAGTCCCGGGTGGGGCCGGGTTTGATTCCCTCGGCCTTGACTTCTTCCACCAGTCCTGAATCAAGCGTCTCGCGCCAGCTTCGGGTTTCGAGAAGCTGCTCCAATTCCAGCTTGTGTTCATCGGTATAATTTGTTAGCCAATCCAAAAGATCACCCCGCGGTCTGTTTCAGGCTATCATAGATGCCCTTACATTTTCAATCGGGAAGTGATTGCTCAAATTTAGCCGACACAAAGCAGACTTCACAGAAATTTTAAAGCTTGACCCCAGATTCTCCTTTTCATATACTTTTCCGGCGATCCGTTATTAAAACCACTCACTTTCTAATGTAGCTATTCTGACGTCAGCGGTCTGACGGCCGCGGTTATTCTATTCATGTGTCCGGAGTGTACTTTTAGAAGCGCGTATTTTTTAGAAATTTAAACTTGTGTGGAGCCATTACACTCGGGCTCGACACCAAAGAGGAGAAAATCATGTCGATTAAAAAAACAGTGATTGCTTCGGCCGGTCTTTTAACTTTAATCATTCTCCTTGTTTCCGCCCCTTTTAACGGG
>JAZGHI010000402.1:0-2007 GCA_036480955.1 Candidatus Adiutricales bacterium | reverse complement strand
CTTGTGGAATATTCATATTGGCCTGCAATCCACTATCCTCCATTGCATAGATTCTGCTTGACATGCATTATTAGACCTCATACCAACAATTTTTTTCTGTATATAATTGGCAAAAAAGGGGGTGATTTAGAGAAATTTATTTAAATTGAGGATTTTTCAGCTATTCATTATTTGTACAGACACGGAACGTCTATTCCAGGTGGGTATCTGAAAAGGGATACCCTGCATCTTCAATCTTTATTTTCTGGAGGTATTAAAATGAAGCAGTATAAAACAAAATATGTGAAAGGGGCCATTTTCCTCCTTGTTATCTGTTTTACTCTTGGGATGGCTACGGTCAGTTTTGCGAAATTTATAGACCGGTTCTGGTATCAGACGGAAGGGAGGCAGAATGGAGGTCATCTGGATTTTGTCTCTGCAACTACTCCTAACAATCTGGACCCTCATTTAGCGACCACGGGAACCGGAGGACGCAACCAACATTTCAACGGCCTGATTCGTGTATCGCCGAAAATGGACGGGATCGAACTGGACCTGGCGGAAAGCTGGGAACAGCTTGATGACTTGACCTATAAATTCGTCCTGAGAAAGGGCGTTAAATGGCAGAACCTCCCGCCGATCAATGGTCGTGAATTAACCTCGGCCGACGTGAAGTACAGCCTCAGACGCATGGCCGGACTGGAGATTCCTCCGCCCCCAAAAACGGCTGCAGAAAAAAAGAAAAAGGGCAGGAAACTTAAATTCGGCAGTTTCAAGCACAACTATTACATGACGCATTTGGATAAAATTGAGACGCCGGATAGATACACGATAATTATAAAGACCAAGGTTCCTTTCGCGCCGATGCTTAACTACCTTGGGTCTGCCTGGGCCAAGATCGTACCCAAAGAGGTTGTCGATGAGTATGGGCATCTGTTGAACGTCAACATCGGCAGTGGTGCGTATATTCTTAAGGAATTCCGGCGGGATTCTCATTGGCTGATGGAAAGAAACCCTGATTATTTTAAAAAGGGCAAACCCCATGTCGATTCGATCAGGGTGACCATAATCGCCGACGAAAGCGCGAGACTGGCCGCTTTCATAGCCCGTAAGCTTGACTGGATCATTATACCGGCTCACCAGCGCCAAACGCTCATGGAACAGGTTCCCGAAGGCTGGTTTGTGGAATCAACGACCTTGTATCAGGCTATTTTGCGTATGCCCCCATGGCAATCCACCAAAGGTCCTTTAAAGAAACCCTGGGACGATATAAGGGTCCGTCGGGCCGTGGTCCATGCCATTGACAAAGACAAGATGATCCAATTAACCCAGCAAGGTTTTGCCGACAAGAATGTCGCCAACATTCCCGGTACTCCCGGCATCACCCTGCCCCAATCCGAACAGCCGGGATACAACCCCGAGAAGTCAAGGAAGCTTCTGGCCGAGGCCGGATATCCCAATGGTTTTAAAACAGAGTTGATGTGCTGGGCAGCCTCGGACCAGCAGAGACAAGCCGAGGTGGCCCAAGCCATGCTCAAGGAGGTCGGTATTGACGCCGAACTGAAGGTCCTCGAATTCGGCCAGTATTTCGCCAAGGCCTACAGCTACAGTTACGATATGGCCATTCACGTCATGACGGCCGCCATTGACCCGGATGAGCTGCTGGCTCCTTACTACGGCCACTTGAAGACCTCCACTTATTACAAGTGGAGCGACCCGGTTCTCTGGGATATGATTGAAAAACAGCGCCTGATAATGAACCCGCGCAAGCGCGCAAAATACATTCAGGATGTCCAGCGGCGGGTCCTGGATCAGGCCATGAATGTCTTCCTGTTTTCGTGGCGCTGGATGGGCGCCGCAGGGCCTTATTATCATTTTAAGTCATATTTAAATGACTTCCAGGGTTCTTTTGCCGAAGATCACTGGATAGAGCTTGATAAACAGAAAGCATGGAAGGCTGGGAAGTAACAACCTGGCAACGCCGAAGCGAAGCCAATCGAAGACCACCGGCTTGTCAACAGCCGGTGG
>JAZGHI010000401.1:0-4490 GCA_036480955.1 Candidatus Adiutricales bacterium | reverse complement strand
CATTATACCCCATAATGATCCTCACCATACAAAAATCTGACACAACCGTGTACTGACCGAAAACACCCAAATAGTGCCCGTCCGGAAATGGTTATTTTCTCCAATCTCTTTGTTGGACGAAAAAAATTATCCTCGGAATATCAAATATATACCTGCGGTAATTTTTTTCGTCCGCCTCGACCTTTAAAAAAATTAAGGACATTTATTTTCCTTCGGAAAAAAATTATCATCATTTCTGGACAGACACTAACTAGGACTTGAGTTTAAATATTCCTTGTAAGCGGCCATTTTCGACATCACTCTGGCCGCAAGCTGGAAGGAAGGAAAGGTGGCAATATCGGCCGCATTATACTTCTGTTGCGCCTCTTGATGCAGGGCTTCACTCTCCAGCGAGTCACCGGATCCCAGCACCACAAAAATTGGCTTTTTTAACAATTTCATTCCTTCCAAGGTGTTTTTCACGATCAGGTCCATAATGCCGCGCACTTCCCTCCCGCCAAATCGAACCATCCTTTGAGAAAAAATCAAGGCGTCAATATTTGGATCTTCCCTTAAAATTTCGTATAATGTCATTAGCTTATCCGGACCGCTTCGGAAAAAGGCCCCTCCGATGTCTAGTGGATTTTTTACGCTTGTACCGGCAATGGGGACAAATTCCTGGAAGGCACTAATACTTTCATCAGATAGAGGGGGTACTTTAAGGCCTTCTTTTTCCGCGGTATCGGTCATGGTTACACTTCCGCCTCCAGCTCCTCCAATTATGGCCGCCTTATTACCGCCCGGTAATTCCATTCTCTTAAGGGCCGATATGGTTGCTACAAGTTCTTCCATAGATTCCACAGAAATAACACCTACTTGACGACACATTGACTTCCAGATTTTAGATGATCCGGCGATGGAGGCCGTATGTGACTGGGCGGCTCGGGACCCTCCCTCTGTCATTCCCCCCTTCCAGACAACTAATGGTTTCGTCCGGGTGATGCCTTTAGCAAATTCGAAGAAAGACCGGCCGTCTTTAAGACCCTCCAGGTACGAACCGATGATTTTTGTCTTTTCATCCTGGGCTAAATAGTTAAAGAAATCATGCGCCTGGAGGTCACTGGCGTTTCCGAAACTGACCGCTTTGCTGAAGCGAAGCCCGTACGATCCGGCCTCGCCAATAAAATGCCCGGCTAGTTGCCCGCTTTGGGAGACAAAACCGACCGGTCCCGGCTCGACCGGAAAATCTCCCGACCAACTGACACGGCCCTCCGGACAATAAATACCCATGCAATTCGGACCAACCAGCCTTACCCCGCCCTGTTTCGCTATTTTAATTACTTCTTTTTCGAGCAGGATGTTCTCTTGACGGCCCGTTTCACTGAAGCCGGCTGTATAAAGATGCACGAACTTGACGCCCTTTTCGACGCAATCCCGTATCACCGGCAGTACCGAGGTAAAGGGAATGGCAAATATTACCAGGTCCACAGGATCAGGGATGTCCCGTACTCTTTTATACGAACTGAATCCGAGGACGTTTTCCGCGTTCGGATGTACCGGGAAAATCTTACCCTTGAAATTCTGACCGATATAGGCCTGCATGAACCGGTTTCCCCGGCTTCCCCCTTTGGGCGAGGCCCCCACAAAGGCCACGTTCTTCGGATAAAACAGGCTGTCGAGTTCAATAAAATCTCTGCCGGACATTAGAACCTCCTCGGATGCGGAACACCTGGATATGGGCCTGGTTGTACTAGTTGAGTTTTTTTCGTGTATTGCGGCCCGATTTTTCAAGGTTGTCATGCTACCAGATTCAGACTCTAAATAACACCTCGAAACCGAAAAGGCAGACCAAGTCTGCAGTGATATTTGAAATTCATCACCAAGGTAACAGAGGTTCCCTACTCCATTGTCCCGCCTTTACCCGCCGCCGTGGGCGGGCAGGGTAGAGCGTTTCCTTTCGGGAAACGCAAAAACATATAAATGCTATCCCGCCATCGGCGGGTATAGCATCCTGGCCTGCAGCATTGTTTGAACATCGTCGCCTAGGTAACTTAGGTTCTCTATTTCCAAAGCTACTCGTTTATCTGCCGCCATGGGCGGGCCGCCGTGGGCGGGCAGGCGAAGAGACCGGTCTTATGGCTATCCAAAACTGAATGATTAATTTTTTGATTTAAAGATTTTAATTTAGTATGCTGATAGGACTTATTGAAAACTGCCCCGGTACTAAACCGGTTTTCTCGTCTGCAGCTCTTCGGGCGGAAAGTCCTTATGGGTTAGAGCGCCGGTGGGGCAGACACTGGCGCAATGACCACAGAGAATACAGTCATGCTGGCGCAGGATCATTGGCACACTATCTGATCCATCGGCTACGAACAATTCTTCCGGGCAGATTTTCACACACAATCCGCACTTTTCGCAAAAGGTTTTATCAATTCGGATTTTCGGTCTTATCAATTTCATTTAATGAGCGCCGTAATCCTCTTAAAGCAAACATGAGATGATGATGTTCTCCGATCAGTCAACCTGATAACCAGGTTATCATTGTGTGTGCCCTTTATTTGAGTGGCCGCACCAGTTGTGTTTCCAGCATATCAGGCGGCGTCGTTTGTGGATCATTCAAGTAAAACTCATAGCTTACACCAGTGGCCTCGTAATCATTCATTAACATCCATTGATGTAGCTCTACATAGGCTTTTTCAATCTGATCGTATGGGCCGATATGAAGGCAGGCCGCTGATTTGCCTCCCGGAATCTCACTGGCTTGAATATCACCTTTACCCTCGAGTGTTTGTGCAAATGGAAAACCGATTTCAATATCCATGTTTTGCATGTCCATGTTATGATAGGCAACAAACGGAGCACCAACAGGACTAGCGCCTAATTCACCTGCATATTGAGTAATAGCGCCGTAAGCCTGCCCTATTATTTGCGGCATATTTTGCCCTGCCACCTGAGTACGGATTGTAAGCGCGGGCTGCGCGGGCTCTTCAATGAGTTGACACTGGTAAGAATCCCCGACAAGCTTCCTTAGCTCTATGGGCGCATTTTTCAATTCAGCCAGCTCTTCCGGTTTTATTCCAACTATTTCGATATTATCCATACGGCCTTCGCCTAAGCCCCGCTTCATGAACTCCTGAATCAAGGCAACATCCTCTGTCTTAAGTCCGGCAATCACTGCCCCTACCGTCTCAACGGCAACAGCGTCACGGCCGACAATAATGGCATTTGCGGGAACGGATTTTTCAGTTGCCACGTAGTAAAGCTGTGAAGCATCCATAACAGCCAGATCGAAACCACCAACAGTTTCAAAAATATCTGCCTGGAGCCGCGAAAAAATTTCTTTCTTGTGAAAACGCTCTTTTTCTACCATTGGCGTGCAGCCAAAGAGATTTTTAAGGATACTGCCCATTTTAAATGTACGTAAGACATGAGCGGAAATCAGGACATTCGGCTTAAAGAGAAGATGACCGAGTGACATCTCTTCCCCGGCAATCATACAGTCCCTGGCTTGCGGATCATCTGAAAGACTGGCGGGAATAACTCTCTCTGAGTAGAGTTCATGGTAACACGTCTTAAGACGGTCTAGAGCTTTACCGTTGTAAGTATCGGATTCAGCGAGGTAAATCCGCGGAGCAAGGTCGAAGGCATCGATGATTGCCTGTACCACATCAGGGGAGGAGTGTTGACCTGACCGGGCATCGAAGACGCCAACCTTAATGGTTACTTCACGATTCGGAGCGTTTAAATCTGTAATGCCACCGATCAATTCAATGGCTTCCCGCATTGCGGTTGTGTAATCATTTTTAATATGAACTACGGCCACTTTTACGGTCATTTTACACCTCGTTTCTATACTTTATTAATAAAGGAAGAACGTAAAACAGATCATTAACTCGAATTATGAGGCACGCGCCGCAATTTCCTGATTTCCAGCCCCCGGCACCGCTTTTAGCCTTTTAATTTGGTATTGAGCTTGGCCTGAGGTCTTGTGACTCCCTATCAGAAGGCGATTTCGCGTCAAATCCATCGGGAAACTACTAATTTTCCCAATTGAGGGCATCGTAATCCAATAACCTTCTCACGGTCAAACCTTTTTGCCGATTTGACCCGGTCAGCCATGGCCGATAAGCGGCCATGGCACACGCTAAATAACACCTCGAAACCGAAAAGGCAGGCGGTATTTCAGGCTAAGGCGGATTACCGGCGCGGGAATATTTCACTATTTTCGCCGTTCAAATCACTGACCACCGGCAGAGCCGGCGGTATGAGGAAGGCGCCTAAAAGGGGCCGTTAGTCAAAATCTAAAGCTGTTTACAGGGTGCCATTGGCTGTAATTCAGTTTCCTGAAAAATCTACAATAGTCCCCGTTCGTCATTCCGGACTTGATCCGGAATCCAGGTATGCATGGCCGACGAGCGGCCATGGCACCCGGCTTTTCTCAGTCAATCACAAGGGTCACCGCTACTGGGTTACCGCAATGATAAATTCCAATAATTAAGTATACGGTCCCT
>JAZGHI010000400.1:0-17225 GCA_036480955.1 Candidatus Adiutricales bacterium | reverse complement strand
GAACGGAGACAAGAAAGAATGGATAATTACTTTTTATTCGAAGTAAGTCCCATCATTTTCAGAACCGTAATACCGGTTATTGGGTTTCCCATTGAACTCAGATATTACGGCATATTCTTCGCGCTCACTATTTTAGGCAGCTATTTCCTATGGCGCTGGCAGATGAATCGGGCCGGGTATGGGGCACGGGAGATTGATACCTGGTTTTTAATTGGAATTGTCTCACTGATTGCCGGAGCCCATCTCGGTCATGTCGTCTTTTATAATTGGAGCTATTACATGGCTCATCCCCTGGAAATAATAATTTTCAAGGGGAGAGGGCTTTCCAGTCATGGCGCGACGATAGGAGTTATGGCCGGGATGCTGATATACAGCCGAATTTTCAAGATTCCCGCGCTCGAGGTTTTTGACGCCAATACTTTCTCGGCGGGTTTGGCGGCCACATTAGTCCGTTTGGGTAATTTTTTCAACCATGAGATTGCAGGGAGGGTAACGACTCTGCCGTGGGCTGTCCGATTCAAGTATTATGTCGATCAGGGGGCCGAGCCGAGACATCCGTCTCAATTATATGAAGTCGGTCTCGGGTTGATCGTTCTGATCGTACTCTTTCTAGTTGACCGGCACTATGGTGACCGGCGGCCAAAAGGTATTCTGACGGGCACCTTTGCCGTTGTTTATTTTTCAGGCCGTTTTTTTGTTGAATTTTTCAAAGAATTTCAACGGTTGGACCCCCATAAATCCTTCCTGACCATGGGACAGTACCTATCCATTCCCTTTATCTTGGCTGGTATGATTATTTTATATTACGCTCTGCGTCAGGGCCGGCAAACTTCTTAAGCGGGCTCCGGATTTAACTTTCGAAAGGAAAAGACTCGAAAAATATAATATTATAAGCACTCTAGACCAATGATCAACATACAAACGCCTCCCTGGAAAAAGCCCTTTTCTCCTGAATTATGTAACGCCATTATTCGCTTGACAATAATTATGATAACTGTTTAGTTTGCATAATTAAAGATACTTTGGTATATTCTTGTGTTTATGAATGAACTTAAAAATTTAAATGTAGAGATTGGAAGTCGCGGGTGGTGGTGTAGGCTGCTCGCTTCACAATCGGGGTTTAGAACATGGATAAAGTAGTAGACAATCTAACAGACCAGAGCCAAGAAGCTACTCCGCCTGCCGGGGATATCGAGGAAAATCGCTCTTCATCTGATGATGAGATGAGTTTTGACGAACTTTACGAAGAAAGCTTCAGATCAATCATTGAAGGAGACCTTCTGCGTGGAACAGTAGTCCAGATCGACAAAGAGAATATTATGGTCGACATTGGGTACAAATCCGAAGGCCGAATTCCGATTGAAGAGTTCACTGACGAGGAAGGAAACATAAACGTAAATGTCGGTGACGAGGTAGAAGTTGTGCTCGAAAGACACGACCACGAACTCGATGACATCTTACTTTCAAAAGAAAAAGCGGCTAAGATCAAAGTCTGGGACGAAATTAGCAGGATCTATAGTGAAGACGGTCTCATAGAAGGCAAGATAACGTCCAGAGTAAAAGGTGGCTTAGCCGTCGATATAGGAGTTACGGGCTTTTTACCCGGTTCGCAAGTCGATCTAAGACCGATCAAAGATCTGGAAAGTATGGTCGGCAACACATATGAGTTCAAGATCTTGAAGTATAACAAGCGCCGTGAGAATGTGGTTCTTTCCCGCCGCGTTATCCTGGAGGAAGAACGGAATACCCTAAAAGCCCAAACAATCTCCACCATAAAGGAAGGCGCCGTTACGGAAGGCGTCGTTAAAAATATTACTGATTACGGTGCGTTCATAGATTTAGGAGGTATAGACGGCCTCTTACACATTACCGATATGTCCTGGGGACGAGTGGGGCATCCTTCATCAATGTTCGAGGTCGGTGACACTATCCAGGTTAAGATTCTTCAATTTGACAAAGAACAGGAGAGAGTCTCTCTGGGACTCAAACAGCTCCAGGACGACCCATGGTCTAAAGCTGAGCTTTCATACCCCGTAAAAACGAAGATCATGGGCAAAGTAGTTTCCCTGACGGATTATGGCGCTTTCATAGAGGTCGAGGAAGGGGTCGAAGGTCTGATACATGTATCCGAGATGTCATGGACCCGTAAGATCAGAAATCCAAGTAAGATCCTATCGGTCGGTGATCTGGTGGAATGCGTGGTCCTGAACATTGACTCAAAAAGCAAACGCATCTCACTAGGGATGAAGCAGGTCGAACCGAATCCTTGGGACCTCGTGGCCGAAAAATATCCCATGGGAACCACCATCGAGGGGAAGATTAAGAACATTACCGACTTCGGTATCTTTATCGGGATCGATGAGGGGATAGACGGTCTGGTGCATGTTTCAGATATTTCCTGGACCAAAAGGCTGAAGCATCCGTCCGAAATGTATAAGAAGAACGATGAAGTACAGGCCGTGGTTCTAAAGATAGACAAGGATAACGAGCGCTTCTCGTTGGGCATCAAGCAGTTGGAAGTAGACCCCTGGGAACTCATTCCGCAGCAATATCCGGTAAACAGCCGTGTGACGGGTACGGTTACCAATATTACTGACTTCGGTCTGTTTGTGGAACTAGCCGAAGGTATAGAGGGTCTGGTGCACATATCTGAGGTGGGGCGTATCAAAGGGAAAAGCTTGAGGGATCTATACAGCCTGGGCGATGTCATCTCGGCCAAGGTGATCAATATAAGCGTCGGTGAGAGGAAAATTGGCCTATCAGTCAGACGTCTCAAAAAAGATGAAGAACAGTCCTATATCCACCAATATGTCAACAATAGTCAGGCCGCGACCTCCAATCTGGGAGAACAACTTCAGCAGGCCCTTTACAGGGCAAATCTGGAAACCGGCCTTGAAAAGGAAGTGGTGGAGGACGAGACCGCCAAAGAAACCGTTGATGAATCTCTTGAAACCGCGCCGGATGACCCCTCGGAGTCAGGAGAAGCAGAGGAGACTGAGGAGGAGAGTGGTGTAGATCCAACCGAAGCTGAAGTGAGCGCTCAAGCCGAACCCGAGGAAGATACTTCAGCCGAAGAAGAAGGTCCCGCGGTGGAAGAAGAAACCGGACTCGGAGAGGGAGTGGCTGAGGACGAACCGGAAGATTAGGAAATTCGAATCGGCCGTTTGATTAAACCAATATCTTATCATGACTGCCACAGATTCCAATAGCCGGTCACCGCGCGCAAGCGGTGGTCGGCATTCTTTTTTAACTGTATTTCTGGCCCTGGTGGGGCTTATCACGATCCTGGCGTTGATTCTTTCCGGGGCGGTATATTTTTTCAGAAGCCCAGGTGAGCGTTCGCGCGGCAGCGGTATCGGTGTAATTGAAATTAAAGGCATCATTGTCAGACCGGAATCCGTTCTCAGGACACTGGTCCGATTCCGGAACGACAAAAACATCAAGGCCATTATTTTAAGAGTAGATTCGAGTGGAGGGGGGGTGGCCCCGACTCAGGAGATTTACCGGGAGATAATGCGCACCCGGTCCAAGAAAAAGGTTATCGCTTCTTTAGGGAGTCTGGCCGCTTCAGGCGGTATTTACGTCGCTTCAGCCGCTGACTATATCCTGGCCAATCCCGGAACACTTACCGGCAGTATATCTGTGATCATGCATTTTACCAATTATGAGGATCTGTTTAAAAAAGTCGGCCTGAAATCGTTCTCAATAACCAGTGGTGAATTCAAAGATATTGGATCGCCTTCGCGAAAGATGACGGATAAAGAGAAAAAGATTCTTCAGCGGCTGGTCGGCCAGATTCACCAGCAGTTCGTAAACGACCTGTCCAAGGCTCGAGGCCTGCCTCTGGAAAAAATAAAAGCTTTAGCCGACGGTCAAATTTTTACCGGAGAAGAGGCCGTTGAGCTGGGCTTAGTGGACCAATTAGGCAATTTTGAAGATGCCATATTATACGCGCAAAAAATTTCCGGGTTGACTGAACGGCCAAAATTAATTTACCCAAAGAAGAGAAAACATTGGCTCCTGGATATCCTGACGGGGAAAAGTGAGATAAATCTTTTACCCGATTGGTATGGCCATCCATTCAGACTGGAGTATCTTTACGCGCCGGCCCGTTAACTTTCTCGATTAAGCTCCTTAAACCCGGTTAAAGGGGATTATTTATATAAGCTCCTTAAACCCGGTTAAAGGGACTTATATAAATAATCAGACGGTTCAGGGATTCAAGTCCTAATCGTATATTCTTGAATGATTAAATAATGGTAAAAAGTGAACTCATAGACGCCCTGGTCAGAAGGCATAAGGACTTACGGCGGGAAGACGTCGATTACATGGGGCGTCAGATATTTCAAATTATGGCCGACGCACTGGCCCGCGGCGAAGAAATCGAGCTGAGGGGATTCGGATCTTTCCGCTTGCGGGAGTACGCGCCCGGACAGAAGCGTAATCCTGGTACCGGCGAGATTGTGGAACTGGGCTGGCGCAGATCCGTACTATTTAAAGCCGGGAAGAAATTCCTGACCCGGCTGAATTCAGATCAGCTATAAATAGTAAGCGCAGGCCAGGCGTAATCCTCGAAGGACGCGGGAATCATGGTTATGGACCTGATTTCAAGTCCTTAAATTGTTTTAGTGTGCGTTCCTCGGGTTTTTGACCATCATCCGGTGTTATTTTCCGCATTGTCTTCGATTCTTATCGGCCGGAAATACAATTACCAGATACTGTCCACCTCGCCGAGGCCCTTACGAATGATCTTTGGCGTGTCTTCAATAAGTGAAACTACGGTGGACGGTTCACTGGGTACCGCGCCGCCGTCGATAACTATTTCTATCGAGCCCTTAAACAGGGTCTCGATTTCCTGTGGATCGGTCAGTGGTACATCAGCGGCATTTGAAGCGGTTGTGGTAATAATGGGATTTCCCAGTGCTTTTACCAGAGCCATGCAGATTTGACTATCGGGAACGCGAATTCCCGCTTCCTTCCTGGGCGAGAGCATTATTTTGGGAACGAGTCGCGTACCGTCCAGAATAAAAGTGTAAGGCCCAGGCAGAAGGCGGCGCATAGTGCGGTAGGCGTAATTGGAAACGCGGGCATACTGGCTGATATCTTTCAAGTCAGCGCAAATGAAACTAAAAGGTTTTTTAAGACTGCGTTTTTTCAGGCGATAAATTTTTTCAATGGCTTTCTTTTGATAAAGATCGCACCCTATACCATAATAGGTATCAGTCGGATAGGCGATAATTTTTCCTTCCCGTAAGGCTTCCGTGACACGCGTGATATGACGGGGCTGCGGATTGACCGGATCTAATTTGAGTATCATTTTCAGCTTGTCCTTATTTTTGAATCTGATCGAAATTTATCATGGAGCCGGGATACTGTCAACGGACTCGATCACCCTGCTCGACGAGGAGATTAGATGCCCGAACTAGGGATCAAAATTTTCATATTTTTATTTGGTATCTGCTTGGGGAGTTTCATTAACGTGGTCATTTACCGGCTCCCCATTGGGCTGTCGCTCATAAGGCCCGGTTCCCGGTGCCCCTCTTGCGGTGTCGCCATCGCGTGGTACGATAACCTTCCGCTTCTAAGCTTTCTTATTTTACGCGGCCGATGCCGAGACTGCGGCGCGACCATATCCGCACGTTATTTTTCCGTAGAATTAATTTCCGGCTTCCTGGCCGTGGCCTTATACATTAAGTTCGGTTTGAATCCGCGTACCATATTTCTATTATATCTTGTTCTGGCCCTCGTAGCTATTACCTACATAGATCTGGCGGAAATGATTATACCGGATAAAATCACCTATCCGGGTATTGCCCTCGGACTTGTATCGGCCGTCTGGTTTCCTGATTGGACCCTGGCCGGACCCTGGTTGGATGGAAGACTTACCGGGTGGGGCCTGACCGATTTCCGTCTTATCTCTTTAGCCGGGTCGGTTTTCGGAATGTTTTTAGGCGGAGCGCTTGTCTGGCTGATTTTTAATTTATATTTTCTAATACGAAAAGAGGAAGGTATCGGCGGGGGCGATTTCACCCTTTTATCCATGATCGGAGCGTTCCTAGGATGGCGGTCGGTCTTCGTCAGCCTTTTTCTGGGAGCCATGATCGGTCTGGCCGGGGCAGTGGTCATCGCTGTCCAAAAGAAGAAACTGGATTCAAGAATGAGACTGCCTTTTGGTCCCTTTCTCTCGCTCGCGGCCTTGATATATCTTTTCTTTGGTGAGACCATACTTAAGTGGTATCTGTCTTGATCCGGTCACGTTGAAACCAGGACTTGAATATGATCGGCTTAAAAGAACGCGGTCTTCGTTTTGAGCTTACTGCAGGCCTGGCCTTACTAGTAGCCGCGGCCGTGGGCTGGGTAGGACTGGCCGTATTTAAATACGCTCAACAAGAGATGCTGGCCCTGAAAATAGAGAGCGGTCTAATACTGGCCCGGACTATTGAAGAAAGGCTTATCTCCTCCCCGACAGGCCATGACCTGGATTTCCTGGTTAATACTCTGGCTCAAACCGGGTTTGAAGGTATTCGGGTCATAAATCAGAACGGGAAGACATTGGTTTCGTCCAAAAACTGGTCCCGGGAGGAACGCCCGGACCAAAATGATCTCACTAAGGTCATGGCCACCGGCCGGTTCCGGAGTTACATGGGGGGAACGGGATTATTCTCATTTGGACCCGATCCGACGCTCGCCCTGGCTGTTCCGATCTATAAGGGTTCGAAGGTGGTCGGCGCCGTAGGGCTCTCCGCATCACTGACCAGGATGAGGGTCTCCTGGGCTCGTACCCGCTGGATAATATTCCTGTATTTAGCCATTGATACCGTAATCATGGTACTATTCGGGGGATACCTGCTGTCGAGGCGTCTGATCCGGCCCTTGTCAAGAATGCTGGTGCGTGTTAAAGCCCTGGCCGAGGGGGAATATCATCCGTATCCAGCGCCGGTCAAGGGAACTGGTGAAATCGGCGAACTCGAGGAAGCGTTCGAGAAAATGGCCTTAAATCTGACCGAAAATCGGAAGAAATTAGAGGAGAACCTCGCTTCATTGAAGGCGGCCCAGATAGAGTTGGTTAAATCGGAAAAAATGGCCACCGTAGGCCGGCTAGCTTCCGGGTTGGCCCATGAACTAGGTAATCCTCTGAGCTCCATCCAGGGTTTCACTCACATTCTGAGACGCCAGAACCTGCCTCAGACAGAAAGGGACGATTTCTTTGACCGGACCGAGTCCGAACTTTTGAGGATGGACTCAATTATCCGGTCTCTACTCGATTTCGCACGGCCGGTAAGTACTGAGCTCATCCCGAGTGATTTAAACCGCCTCGTTACCGAAAGTCTTTCGCTGGTGGAAGTGCAGAAATGGTTCAAGGGATTGAAGGTGGTTACTCACCTCGACCAGGAAATGCCGTCTGTTTTGGCCCAGGAAAATTCGTTGACACAGGTTTTGCTGAATCTTCTCACGAACGCCGGCCAGTCCATGCCGGACGGGGGCACGCTGACTCTGGAAACCGGGACGGCTGACAACTGCGAAGTTTACATATCCGTAACCGATACCGGCACCGGTATCTCACCCCAGGACCTGAAGATGATCTTCGACCCGTTTTTCACCACAAAAGAGCCGGGACAAGGCACCGGTCTGGGTTTAAGCCTAAGCCAGTCGATAGTCGAAAACCTTGGTGGAAGAGTCGAAGTAAAAAGCAATCTGGGAGAAGGAAGCCAATTTACCGTTTTTCTGCCTTGGGCGAAAAAGGAGGGAGAGTGACCATCGGCCAGCATCGAGTTTTAGTCATTGATGACGAAGAGAATATCCGGCTTATCCTGAAAACCTGCCTTAACGAAGAGGGATACCGCGTAGTGGAGGCCGCCAACGGGGCCGAAGGCCTGGTACGATTAGACCGCGAGACCTTCGACTTCATCATTTGCGACGTGCGCATGCCGGTCATGGATGGACTGACCTTTCTGACCGAAGCAAAAGAAAAGGGAATACAGGCTCCCGTGATCATGTTATCCGCGTACGGTTCCGTAGAGTCAGCCCTGGAAGCTATTAAAATGGGGGC
This sequence comes from Candidatus Adiutricales bacterium, assembly GCA_036480955.1. GTDB lineage: Bacteria > Desulfobacterota > Desulfarculia > Adiutricales > JAFDHD01 > JAZGHI01. The sequence goes on along the minus strand of JAZGHI010000400.1, from coordinate 9,175 downwards.
CTTTGATTATGTTTTCAAACCGTTTAATCCGGACGAGATATTACTGACGCTCAAGAAGGCCCAAGAGAGGGAAGAGTTAAGGCGGGAAAACATGGCCTTGAGAAAGGCGGCCGCCAAGGCGGAAGACACCGGTATTATCGCCCGGAGCAAGGCCATGCAGGATTTATTGTCTCTCGTGGACCGGGTGGCCGCAGCTGACAGCCCGGTTCTGATAACCGGGGAGTCTGGAACAGGTAAGGAAATAATCGCCCAAGCCATTCACCAGGCGGGACCTCGCGCCGATAAACCCTTCGTACCCGTAAACTGCGGAGCGATCCCGGAAAATTTATTGGAGAGTGAGCTTTTCGGGCACCTCAAGGGCTCATTTACCGATGCCACCAGCGACCGTATAGGTCTTTTCCAGGAAGCAGATGGCGGAACCCTTTTTCTGGATGAAGTGGGAGAACTGCCTCTACCTCTTCAGGTCAAACTTCTCCGGGCCCTACAAGAACATGAGATAAGGCCGGTGGGCGCCTCGACAACTCTTCGGGTGGACACGCGTATTTTAGCCGCCACGGCCCGGGACCTCTCTCAAGCTGCCAGGACCGGCAGCTTCCGCGAAGATCTCTTTTACCGGCTCAATGTCCTGCCCATGTATATTCCACCTCTGAGAAAGAGGACTGAAGATATCCCCCATCTTCTAGACCATTTCCTGATCGCCCAGACCGCGCGCAAGGACCGTGAACGGCCCGAGGTCACTCCTGAATTTATGGATGCATTGATGAAATATTCCTGGCCCGGTAATGTGAGGGAACTGGAGAATCTGATCGAACGCATTCTTGTTCTTTCTTCTCATTCAACGCTGGGGCTTAACGACCTGCCAGAAAACATCTGTCAGAATCTATCCCAGGACTCGGAACCAATTGACCACGAAAGCGATTTAGACCTTAAGACCCAAATCCGAAACCTCGAAGCCGTCGTGATCGAACGGGCCCTGAAACAATGCCAGGGCAACAGATCGGAAGCCGCCCGCAGGCTCAAGATCAGCTATCCTTCCCTGTTGTCCAAAATAAAGATGTACGGCTTGGAATAAAGTAACCCTATATCAGGCTTTATCGGCCCGTTCGGGCTTCTACCTTCCGTAGAGATTTCTTTAAAATTCCTATTAAATTTTTTTATATCTATAAAAAAATTTAATAATTAATCGATATAAAACAATACCAGCCGAAATTCATCTTTTCATAAAAATACTTTAAATTCAGCTATTTATCATAAATATTCTTCAAGATGGAATAATGGCACGAAAAATGATCAATATTCAGCAAAGGTTTATTATGAAAAGTGTAATTAAGAATAAGACCGGATTCACCTTGATTGAACTCATGGTCGTTATCGGTATTTTCGGAATACTGGCTATAGTCGCTGTACCGTCCATGAGTTCCTTTCTCCCAGGCTATCGGCTGAACGCCACCGCCAGGGAATTGAGGACTATTCTTCAACTGGCGCGCGCCACGGCCGTACGCAGAAACGTGCGTTGTGTAGCGGTGTTTAACCCGCAGGCTTATGTTCCAAAAGGTCAGGCCGGCAGTTATATGATTTTCCTCGATTCCAATAATAACTGGCGGCAGGATGACTTAGTCGATAACGACGACCCCAGCGTGGCAATCCCGGACGGCCTGGTGGATCCGGGTGAAGAAACCGTCCTGGTCGCCACCATAATGCCTCCCGGCGCGTCTCTGGTTTCCGCGGTATTCACCAATAACGGTGGTCCGGCCACCAGCAACATTGACGTGGACGGAAATGGAACACTCGAGAATACCATTCAAGCCACCACGACCACTTTACTGGGTTTTGACTCCCACGGGCTGGCCGCCCGTTCCACGGCCGGGGCCTTTGTTTCTGGAAACGTAATCATCAGAAACAGTCAAGGTAACTGGTTGAGGTTTACGGCCACCCCTGCGGGGCAGGTAACTTTGAGAAGAAGTACGGATGGAGTGAACTGGGAATAAGGTAAGGACCATGGCCAAGAATAGAGACGGATTCACGATAATAGAGGTGCTGATAAGTATGGTCATTTTATTGGTGGCCCTTTTAGCCCTCTCCTCTTTACAAACCACTTCTGTAGGCAGTAACGCCGCGGGCCAGCAGACCACCATCGCCACCATGTTAGCCCAGGACAAACTGGAAGAACTCATGGGTCTGGACTACGACGACTCGCAGCTTAGTGACACGGTCGACAATTTTATCGATACGGATAACGACGGAATCGCGGACTATTTCGATTGGAGTGCCGCCCCTGACCACACCAACGCGGACGGTATTGATGGTGTGGCCAATCCCATCGACTCCATCGGCAACAATGTGGCCAAAGCCGGCTATACCAGAATCTGGAACGTGGCCGGCAACACTCCGGACAATAAAATGAAAACCGTGTCCGTCAACGTAACCTGGTTTTTTAAAACCCAGCGCTCCTTAACCGTGGACACCATAATATCGCGGAGATGAGAAAGTGATGAAAAGAAATAACAAGGGATTCACTCTGATTGAACTGCTCATCGCCATGGCGCTGGGCTCCTTCCTGCTGGCCGGCTCGATTTCAGTCTTTACTTACTCAAACCGTGCCTACGTTGTTCAGGATGAAGTGGTCACTACCCAGCAATTTGTACGTTCGGCCCTCGAAATAATGGTCCATGAAATCAGAATGGCCGGGTATGTCCCCCCGAGTGCCGAAGACAGTCTGGGTAACTACGAAGAACTGAGCGAGGCCACGGCCAATGCCCTGACTTTCATTGCGGATTTAAACGCCGACGATATACCGGAGAGGGTCCGCTACACACTCACGGGGACTACTCTAACCCTGGAAAGCTGGCAATGGGACGACTCGACCGGACAATGGGTGACTCAAACCGGTGGAGAGGCGGTCACCCTGGCTGAAAACATAACCGGCCTTAATTTTATCTACACCTTCGAGGACGGTACGAGGGGTATTCCGGCCGGGGCCACGGACCGGGAGAACGTCCGGGCCATTTCCATTACACTTACCGGCCGCACGGCGCATGAAGATGCCAATGCCGCTGCAGCTGAGGATGGAACCCGTTACCGTTATCGAACGCTGATGTCTTTTGTAAAAATGCGTAATATGGGTCTGTGAGGAACTAGCCATGTCTTTTTTGCGGAACACGAAAAAACAATCAATGAGGTTATTTGACAAGAAGGAAGAAGGCACTGTCCTGATTATGGCCTTGCTCCTGCTGGCCGTTATGGGCATCATCGGTGTGACGGCCAGTATGACCTCCAGGACGGAAATAACCATCAGTTATAATACCCGGGTTTCAAGGCAGGCTTTTTACGCCAGTGACAGCGGTATAGAGATTTCACCAAAAATAGTGAGCCGGATTATAGATGAAGGCGATGAACCGGTTATCGCCAATGTGACTATTCATAATGGTCTTCGAGACGAGATCATGGGATATTTCTATGAAGACGACGAAGATGACCAGGTGCTGCCGATTTTGAGTAATCCCGACATAACCCAAACCCTTAATCTTGCCTCCTTAAGCACAGTAAGCGTGGATGTCGATCGTGATCCTGAGGGGGCGAAATTCATGCCGGGGGGCGGTGTACAATTCGCTTCCGGCACGGAAGGAATCGGCACGGGCAGCCTGGGCGGAGTGATCATCCATTATGACCTGGACGCTTTAGGCACCTCGCAGGGCAGCGCCCGTTCTCATATTGACGCCAGATACCGGAAAGTACTCGGCACGGCGGGAGGTATGTAATGAAAAAAATCAAATCATTGAGTATCACTTTTTTTGTGTTCGTCTCTTTTCTCATGATGGCTTCGCTCGGGCAGGCGGCCGATATGGCCGATTACACCTCGTATCCGACTTACATGACGGCCACTACCGAACCTAATGTGATGATCATACTCGACAATTCTGCAAGTATGAACAGAAACGCTTACGGGTCTTATCCCGGGTACGACAATCTAGTCACCGACGAAACCTACCCCTGCGGTACGACCTCGCTGGCGTATGTAGCGGAAGCCGGAGACGACGCCGAGGAATACATTCCTGTTAGTAATTCCTGGACATTCCACACCGACCTGGATTTGGGCGCATATAATTCTGACGGAACATCTCCATCCGCGGTTGGTCTTCGTTTTCAAGATGTGATCGTGCCCCAGGGAGCGGTGGTCACGAACGCCTATATTGAATTCAAAGCCCAGAGTACAGAGTCTAACGTTGTCACTCTCAAAATTGTGGGCCAGGACAATGACAACCCCGGCCAGTTTGACGAGAGCTATGGAGATATTACAAGCACAATCAATAGGCCCGAAACCCTCGCGTCCGTGAGCTGGACCCCTGGAACCTGGACCGACGACAATCTGTACCAGACCCCGAACCTGGCTTCAATCGTCCAGGAGATAGTGGACAAGCCCGGATGGGCGAGCGGTAACGCCATGGTTTTTAAAATCATTTACGAAAGCGGCGCCGGGAGAAGAGGCGCCGAGCCCCAAGACAACACCCCTTCCGGTAACGGCTCTCCAATCCTGTTTATAGAGATATCAGTCGCCTCGGCGGCTCTGAAAGAGTGTCCCCGATATTACGGCTATTTCGACCCGGCCTCCAAATATTCCTACGACGGAAGCAAATTCGTCAGAAACGCGGCGGGTGATTGGGACGGAAACTGGCTGAACTGGGTGAGCATGAGAAGGGTCGATGTCTTGCGAAAAGTCCTTATGGGCGGCCTGGCCACCAGCCGTACCGGCGGTGGCAACACCACACTGATCGCTGAAAGTTCAGATCTCCGATTTAAGAAGCGGCATATCGGCTCCGGAGTCTCCCCTTACGGCGGGGATTACCATTACGGTATCACGGACGGATACGTCTATGTGGACACCGATTTCAGCACCTTCGACGGCCAGATTGCCAGATTCACTATAAAAGCCGCAAAGGATAGCGCCCAGGAATCGGACGATTTTCATGAAGGCAACATTGCCGGTGTCCTGCAGCGTGTGGGCGATCAGGCCCGCTGGGGTAACATGTGGTTTTATTACGGCACCGGACACAATGAGAGCGGAGGCTTTGTGGCCAACCGTGTGGGCACCAACATGATCACCCTCATAACGGACCTGGAAAACACCAGCGCCGATACGTGGACGCCGCTGGCTGAGACCTATTACGTGGCCACGCAGTATTTCAAGCAGGAATCGGTAGCTAGCGGGCTGGATTATCATAATAGCGCCACCGGGCCTCTGAACAACACGAACGATCCATTTTATCACGATGGGGAATTCATAGCCTGCGCCAAGAGTTTTGTCATCCTGCTCACCGACGGCGCCTCGACTGTGGACCGCCAGATTCCGGATTTCCTGAAAGATTACGATGATGATGGACGGGACCCGGGAACATGGGGTTCCGATGGAACGGACTACCTGGATGATATAGCCCTTTACGCGCGTACGAACGACCTCCGGCTCGACCTGGACGGAGAGCAGAACATGATTCTGTACACCATTTTTGCCTTTGATGACGATCCTGACGCCCGAAGGCTGCTGCAAGACGCGGCCAGAAACGGCGGCTTTATAGACTCAAACGGCAATAACCGGCCGGATGGAGATTACGATGACCCGGCGGCGGACAGGCTCGAGTGGGATAAAGACGGTGACGGAATTCCTGACACTTATTTCGAAGCCCAAGACGGGTACCAATTGGAAGAACAACTCATAGCCGCTATTACGGACATCCTGAAACGAGCCTCTTCCGGTACGGCCGTATCGGTCCTGGCCACTTCATCCGAAGGCGAGGGAACGCTTATCCAGGCTTATTTTAAGCCCGCAGTTTCCACCGGAATTGAAGAAATCGATTGGGTGGGATACCTCCAGGCCCTTTGGGTGGATAACGAGGGCCGTCTGCGCGAAGACACCGTTGAGGGCACTGAACCGGGTCTGGACCCAGCAAACGACCAGATAGTGGAATTCTTTTTCGACAGCGCCTCTGGAGAGGCTAAATTCCGCCGATTCAGTCTGGATGCCAACGGGGATAAAGAATTTACAGACACCGATGGAGACGGTGAAAAAGATGCGGATGAGGATTATATTTTCTCAATCCATCTTATTGAGGATTTAAGCCCTGTCTGGGAAGCCGGCGAGCTTCTGGCCGACCGGGATCCGGCTGATCGTTCGATCACGACTTGGGTGGATCTCAACAGTGACGGCGCGGTGGACGTAGGCGAGGTTGTTACCTTTGATTCAGAACCGGCCAATCTCGCTTTGATCCAAAACTTCCTGGGCATTGAAGAACAGACTTTTCTCGGTGGAGCCGCAGGAGATAACGCCATTAAAGCCAAAAACCTGATTAATTTTATCCGAGGTGATCACGGCAATTATGAAGGTACTCCGGCCCCGACTCCCCGCAACAGAACCTTAAATGGTCAGGTCTGGAAGCTGGGTGACATAGTCCATTCCACTCCTGTAACTATCGGCCGGCCCCTGGACAATTATGGGATTATTTACGGGGACGACAGTTACCAGACCTACTTCGATAAATATCGAGAACGGGAATCTGTTGTCTTTGTGGGTGGAAACGACGGCATGCTTCACGCCTTTCTGCTCGGCAGGTTTAAACAGGGAGACAACCCGAACACAGCCGGTATTGTGGAAGCCGCCTACCTTGACCGTGAGTCCACCACCACCGAGAATTTAGGCGACGAACTCTGGGCATACATTCCTCAGGGTTTGCTGCCGCACTTAAAATGGTTGGCTGATCCCGATTATACTCACGTTTATTATGTCGACCTCAAACCGAGGGTGGTGGACGCTCAGATCTTTACCCCGGACTCCGATATCCATCCCGGAGGTTGGGGAACCGTACTCATCGGCGGGTTGAATCTGGGAGGCAAGGATATCGGCGTTGATGTCGGCGGCGCTGCCTGGAGGCAATTTCAGCCCTCATATTTTGCCATTGATATTACAGACCCGCATAATCCTGAGCTTTTATGGGAGCGCACCTATCCGGAACTGTCACTAACCACTAACATTCCCACCGTGGCCAGGGTTGGTGGGAACTGGTTTGCCGTACTGGGCTCCGGCCCGACAGATTACGACGGCAACAGCACTCATGTGGGCCATCTTTATATCGCGGACCTGCTCACTGGGGAACTGAGAGCCCAATTTGACACGGGTGAAGCCAATTCTTTCATGGGCTCTCCCATTGCCGTGGACGTTGGCCTTAATTATAACGTGGACGTGGCCTATATCGGTGAAAGTTATCTGCAAGGCGGGAACTGGCGAGGGAAAATGTACCGTCTGCAGGTACCTATTCTGGACCAGTCCGCGCCTGATCCCAATGACTGGGTTTATGATTCCGACCCAAGCAACTGGCCCGCCACTGGATTTAAGGCAATTTTCAACGCGAATGGACCTATTACCGCCGCCCCGGCCGCGTCCATTGACATGGAGGACCGTTTCTGGGTCTATTTCGGTACCGGCCGCTTTTTTAGCGAGGCGGATAAAGTCGACACCTCGACCCAGTACATATACGGTTTAAAGGACCCTTTTTATAACCATACAATGTATGCCGATCTCGGAATAGATCCATCCACAGTCCTTCCCATAGTGCCGTTGGATATGGTGAACTCGACGGATATAGACGTCTTCACCGACCAGTCCCTCTCCGGGGCGCCGCCCGGGGTAAACTTCTGGACCGCTCTCTTGGAGCACATGGAGACAAAAGACGGCTGGTATATCGAGCTCGGCCAGGAAGCCGTATACGCGGGAGAGCGTGTCTTGACTGAATCCAAGGTATTGGGAGGGGTAGTGCTTACACCGACCTTTATCCCGAATCAGGACTCCTGCGGATACGGAGGCTTCTCAAACCTCTATGGCGGCTTTTTTGAGACCGGAACCGCCTACTTCACGGAGACATTCGAAGGAGGTTCGGAAGAAGTCTTCGTAGAAGGAGAAACAAAAACAAAAGTGGAAAAATTCATAGAACTTGGCCTTGGTATGGGCTCGAGTGTCGGTCTGCACGTAGGGCAGGAAGACGGGGCCAAAGGATACGTACAGCAGTCCACGGGCGTGGTCCAGGACGTGAACATTAATCCGGCCCTTAAAGTAAAATCCGGTCTGATTTACTGGCGGGAGCATTAAAGAGGGGATATCATGAAAAAATATAATCTTTACGGGGTTATCATACTCCTTCTCGTCGCGCTTTTCATCGGCCAGGCCTGGGCCGAGGAGGACACCGCACCGTCAACAGTCCTCGAGCGGACGGCCGTGATCAGCGCAAAAGAGATGACCAGGGCCAGCGGGTATGTGACCATCGACGGGGCCCAATTCAGAGTTAACAAAGAAACGGTTATTATCGGCCCGAGAGGGACCAACATCTCCCTGATCTCACTCATGGTCCCATGCCGGGCCAGGATCATTTTTGTTCCCGACGACACGGCGCCGCTTTTAAAGGAAATACGCGTGCAGAGGCATTTAACAGGGGCCTCGGCCGACTTTCTTCCCCATTAGCGAGGCTGCCCTGCGTCCTTGTAACCTCCTTAAACCCAATACCCTTACTTTTACCCTTGAAGAGCGGCCGCTAGTCAGCGCCGCTCTTTTTACTTGCCTTGACCATGACGATGTCGTAATTTTAAAAACTAGCGATTGTCAGAATTAGAGCGGTTATTATAAATCTATTCCCATCGGCATATAAGAATTGGAGGTTCAGTTCGTATGATCCCCATTTATTATTATGATAAACGCGGAAACATCATGTAATTCTCATGGTTAAGGATACCTGTCATCAAAAACGAGACAAAATTGCGCTATTAGATGGAACGGAACATAATTATGAGCATTACTTTTTATATGCTTTTTTCAGCACGGCCGAAAGCCAAATTGAGTTGAGGAAGAACGGGACCTTAAATGGCCTTAATCCTTTGAGATTTATGGAGTTTTCATGGCCGCCGCCAGCATGACCGATGAGTATCTGATCAAAGTTCTAGAGAAGAAGGGGCTGCTATCTCCGGGCCAGGTCGCTCACATTCAAGAATCATACAAATCGGAGCTTAAAAAACTGCGCCGCCGGGCCAAAAGAAGGTCTGACGTCGCGGGGGTCAAGGTTGAGGAGGCTTCACCGATCGACGTTCTTACCCATTATTCGTTTCCGGTAACCGGCCTGGACGAAAAAGTACTGACCGAGGA
>JAZGHI010000399.1:0-3615 GCA_036480955.1 Candidatus Adiutricales bacterium | reverse complement strand
ATAATCATATTCCTGGTAAGCACCTGCGGGTCGCTCAAGGCCAGGTCCAGCGTATTGACCGGCGCGCAGGGCACGTCCGCTTCCTCGAGACGTTTCAGCCATTCCCCGGCGGTTTTTTGCAGGAATCTTTCCTGAAGAATGGGTATCACTTCATCCCGGTTTTTCAGCCGTTGGATCGCGTTGTCGAACCGCTCGTCCAGGATAAGTTCCTCGAGTTCCAGGGCGATGCACAGCCCTTCCCAAAATCTATCGTTAACACAGGCCACGACCAGCCAGAGATCGCTGCATTGAAAGGCCTCATAGGGCACGATGGACTCGTGCCGGGAACCTTGCGGGCCGGACAGCTTGCCGCCCACCAGGTAGTAGGCGGCCAGGTACGAGGTCATGGAAATCTGAGTGTCCAACAGGCTCACGTCCAGTTTCTGGCCCTGGCCGGTGGAATCCCGGTAGTGCAGGGCCGAGGTAAGAGCTAAGGCGGCCATGTTGCCCCCGGCCAGGTCTCCCAGGGGTATGCCCATCCTGACCGGCGGCCGGCCCGGTTCACCGGTGAGTCCCATGCCGCCGCTTACGGCCTGTATGGTCAGGTCAAAGGCGGTCTTATCCCGGTAGGGGCCGGTGTGCCCGAAACCGCTTAAGGATACGGAAATGATCTTGGGATTTATTTTTTTCAGGTCTTGGTAATCACACTTCAACCTCTTCAGGGCCGCCGGCCGCATGTTGTCTATGACCACGTCCGACACTTTTACCAGTTCGTAAAAAAGTTCGAGGCCCCGAGGGGTTTTCATATCTATAATCACGCTCTTTTTGTTGCGGTTGACGGCCAGAAAATAGGCGTTCATACCGGCCAACGCGGTCTGGGTGCCGCCCCTGGTATGGTCACCTCCGTGGTCTTCGACTTTGATTACTTCCGCGCCCAGGTCGGCCAAAAGCATGGTACCGTAGGGACCGGCCAGCATCCGGGTTAGATCAATAATACGTACGTCCGATAACGGGCCTTTCATTTGTGTCTCCTCCTATTTCTCGGCCGGGACGTTTTCATTGATCACCCGGACAACCTCGCTGATATCGGTGCCCGAGGTAAAGACTTCCAGCACTCCCATGTCCTTAAGTTTTTGATGGTCTTCCTTGGGTATGACCCCGCCGATCAGGACCTTGATGTCCTCACTGCCCTGTTTTTTTAATTTTTTAATCACCCGCCCGGTCAGACTCATATGGGCGCCCGACAGGATGGACAGACCGATTACGTCCACGTCTTCCTGTACGGCCGTGTGAACTATCTGGTCCGGTGTATGGCGAACTCCTAAAAAGATGACCTCAAAACCGGCGTCGCGCAGGCCGTAGGCGATCACCTTGACTCCTCGGTCGTGTCCGTCCAATCCTATCTTGGATACGAGTACTCTGATCTTCCTGTCCATGATCGTTCTCCTTTAATCAAATATGGGATCGCATTCCACCAGGGCCACGGGGCAACCTGAGCGGCGTTCGATATCCAGATAAACCCGTCCGGTGAGGTCCCGGCCCCAGCCGCTCAAATTAAACGGTGAGGAGGGAATTATCACCAGATCCGGACGAATATTTTCTTCTTCCATAAAATCTTCTATGGCCTCGATAAAATCCTGGACGACCATCAAGTCGCCCATGGATATATTCCCGCCGAAGTAACTATTTTGCGGAGTTCTCAGGTGCAGGCGCGAACCGGACGGCAAGCCAACGTGGACCAATAGATTTTCCAAAGCCGGCCTGACCAACGGGGACGTCAGCAGCAAAACCTCCTTGGCCTTTCTCGACCAGACCGTGTCCCGGAGCCTTTCCACCCATTCCCGGGGAATGCCGGAAGATGCGAAGACCGCCCCCAGATGCGTGGCTGTCTCCCGGGTGTAGGGGTAATTGAAATTCAGGAGGTCTGTTTCAAATTCAATCCGCTTGCCATCCCGCTCGATAATAAAAGGCGACGCCTTCAAATCGCTTTCATGAAGCAGGTTTAAAAGCGACCGGGCTTGGGGCCGGCTCTCGACCTTGAGCCTGTTGATTTTAAGAAACCTGTCACCCGCCAGAATCCCGGCCCTGGCCAGAGGAGAATTTTTTATGGTCCCGATAAGTATGGGGACGTTGACTTTATCAGGCTCGGTGTACTCTTCGAACAGGCCGGGCCTGAGCACAATGGGAACGTCCGTATTCGTCCTTAATTTGAGGACCATCTGTTTGAGGCTGTCCCATACTTTATCATGCTGAAACAGAATGTCTTTCGAGAGGCCCCGCGAATAACCGGGCAGGCTTACCTGGATCAGGCCGGGATCAAAAGCTGAGGCGAATAAAACCGTTTTTTTAAGGTCTTCCAGCATGGTCTCGATAGCCGGCTCGGGCCAGGGCACTATGACCACGCTGTAGGTAATCGCGGTCTCTTTCAAGATCGCCAGAGAATCAATGGCTGTTCGGGGTCTGGGATCGCCCATGAGCCATGCCCGTCTTTTCGGCGAGGATGAGTTTAATGACAGGTCCAGGTAGATGGGTTTGAAATCGGCCAGATTCCGGATTGTTTCGGGGGTGAGGGTGGAGCCGTTGGTCGAGAACCGGAGAGTTTCGCCGGTTCTGGCCCGCAGCTCCGACAGAATGTCCATGATACGCGGATGGGCCAAAGGTTCGGCCGGACTGCCCATATTGGGGAAAAGACTCAATCCGGCCTGGGGGCGATAGTTCTCGATACGCGTTCTTAATTCCCGGTAGCGGTCATCCGCACCGCAAGCCACGGGTTTGAGGGTAGGGGTAGTGCCTTTATTGTAGCAGAAGCGGCAGTCCAGATTGCACCTGCTGGCGGCGTGGGCCAGGATGTCCGAGGCGGTGGAGGGGGTAAGCCAGTGGTTCAGGTTTTTTAGCCTGAAGCCGTCGACGCTGACCTGCTCCCCGTTTGCTTCCAGATCAATTACGCGGAGCAGGGATTCAAGGACCCGCCGGATGCAGTTGATTCGCGGTTCGTACAGGTCCAGAGGCACGGCCGATTGGCGGTCGTCATCTTCCGAAGAATTTATAGGCCATACGGAGCTAGGATCATTCAGCATCTTAAAACCGTCGAGAAGGACTTCCTCTCCGTCCCTGGTCGGGATCAGAAGATCAAAAAGTTCCCGCAATTGGGTGCGAAAGAAATCTTTCAGGTCGCCCGGACTCGAGCCGGTCTCTTTATCTATTGGAAACCGAAAGGCAAATTCAGACATGATAATAAGACCTTCTCACCAGAACCTGGTCTAAAGTATTGAAGGGGCCTCGTATTCCCCAAAGACGTCCCGGAACACGTCCGCCACTTCCTGAATACTGACGTAGGCCTTGGCGCACTTGATCAGGTGCTTTACTAAATTTTCTTCTGTATTACGGGTCTTTTTATCTAGTTGTTTAAGTAATTTCTTAACTTTTTCATTGTCCCGGTTCTTTTTGACTTTCTTCAAACTGGCTCTTTGTTTGCCTTCGGCCCGTTCCCTCTTAACCGGGTCATAGGGGTGTGGCACCAGCCGGGTCGTTTCCACTTCCAGTTCGTTGTCGCCGGTAAAACAATTGACGCCCACCACCAGCACTTCACCATTGTTTATCTTCTTCTGATGCTCGTAGGCGCTCCGGCTGACCGCC
>JAZGHI010000398.1:0-4076 GCA_036480955.1 Candidatus Adiutricales bacterium | reverse complement strand
ACCGCCTCTTCACCAGTCATGAAGTAATCACGATCAGTGTCGGCCTCTATCTTTTCAACCGGCTGGCCGGTATGCTCGGCCAGTATCTGGTTGATTTCACCTTTAAGTTTCATCATTTGACGCGCCTGGATATCGACGTCGGTCACCTGACCTTGAAAGCCGCCTACAGGCTGGTGAATGAGCACCCTTGAATGGGGCAGAGCAAAGCGTTTTCCACTTGCCCCGGCGGCCAGAAGGAGCGCTGCCGCGCTGGCAGCCTGCCCTAAAGTCAGGGTCGAGACGTCGGGTTTGATGTATTGCATAGTGTCGTAGATTGCCAAACCCGATGTCGCATGCCCGCCAGGAGAATTTATATAAAAACTGATGTCTTTATCCGGGTCATCCGATTCTAAAAATAGCAACTGGGCCACGATTACGTTGGCAACATTATCATCGATCGGAGTGCCCAAAAAAATGATCCTGTCCTTCAGCAGACGGGAATAAATATCATACGAACGTTCTCCGCGGCTGGTTTGTTCGACTACAAATGGAATTAGCGCCATTTAAAAATCCTGTATCTAAGAGGATTCGGTCCTTATGCTTCGGTCCCTTTTTCCAGTTTTTCCCCCTTTTCATTTTCTCCTGTCTGTAAAGAGGAATCAGTGTCTTGTATAATAGCATTTTCCAGTAAATTGTTCAAGGTCTTTTCCTCAAGCATGGAGCGCCTTAAAGAGGCTAACACATAGTTTTGGTTGTAAAGTTCCAATATTTTCTCCGGAGGTTGGCCGGACTCCTGGGCAATTCTGAGCGTACGGTTCTGGAGCTCCTCCTCTGTAACCGAAAGCTCTTTTTCCCGGGTGATACGTTCCAAAATCAGACTTGTTTTCACCTGTTTGAGAGCAGTCGGGTGATATTCTTCTCTGAGTTTCTCCTCGGACATGCCGGCCGTCTCGAGGTTGAGACCAGAACGCTCGAGATTAAACTTCATATTGGCCACCATCGATTCGAGTTCACGCTGAACCATACTTTCAGGTATATCGAGTTCGACCAAGTCCGATAGTTTTTCTTTCAACATATTTTGAAGGGCTTCTTCTACCCGGCGTTCTTCTACCTTTGTCAGATCCTCCTCCACCTGCTTTTTTAAATCATCCAGATTCTCAAACTCTCCACCAAGATCTTTCGCGAATTCATCATTCAGGTCCGGCAATATTTTTTCCTTTATATCTATTACCTTGACTTCAAACCGAACTTCTTTTCCGGCCAATTTCGGATTATAATGCTTCTCGTCAAAGGTAACGGTGATCTCCTTATTCTCATCCTTTGACAAACCGACCAGTTCGGACTCGAAATCTTCATTGAATACACCTGAGCCGACTTCCAATTGATAATTCGGGTTAGTCCCTCCTTCCAGGGGTTCTCCATCAACAAACGCCTGATAATCTATTAGAGCCAGATCGCCCTCTTTCAGGGGTCTGTCTTCTTCCACGTTTTTAGTAGTGGCGTAAGCTTGGCGGAACTGCTCCAATCTTTCATCGATCATTTCGTCCGTCACATTGACAGAATCCCGTGACAGCTCGATGCCGTCGTATCCGGAAATGTCGAACTGGGGCTTGATCTCGAGAGAAAGGGTGAACCGATAAGGTTCTCCATCTTTATAATCCGATTCTTCCAGGTTTGGCGCGGCGGCAAGTTCATACTCAACCTCATCGAGCGCTTTTGGAACGGATTCGTTTATTAATTCCTGTGTTACTTCCTGCTCGATTTGAGCACCATATATTCTTTTTATCATAGCCAATGGCGCTTTGCCCGGGCGAAAACCTTTAAATTTGGCGTTCCTCCGTACTTGAGCCAAAGCCTTCTGAATTCTATCTGTTACCGTCTCCGCCGGAACCTCGACTTTGAGTTTTTTTATGGAGGGTTCTAGGTCTTCCCAAATGAAATTCATTTTCTTCTCCATGTTATTATCACTATGGTGCGAGAGAGGGGACTCGAACCCCTACGACCATGGGCCGCTGGCTCCTAAGGCCAGTGCGTCTACCAATTCCGCCACTCTCGCGCCGGCAGAATCAAAGATTTCATATTGCTATTATATCTATAACGTGTCAAGAATTTTGATGAAACCCATCGGCTCAGACAAATATATTTACAGCCAAAGTTCGAATTATCCACGCCGGCTAACAAGATCCGGAGAAAAATCCCTTTATCCATGGTGTGAATTGAAATAGTTTTTGCCATATAAATCCTCCTTCCTGAGGCAAGATAGAGTAGCGGAGAAAACCCTTGTTTCCTTTTCAAAGAGGTGTTATTTTCCCTCCATAAATACTGTTTGGGAAGATAACACTTTGAGTATAAACGAAATTTTCATTCAGCACGCGCAACAACCAGGCCCGGATAGTAATTCAGCCATACATGAGGTTCAAAAAATTCCGGGCCGTCTGGAAATAAAGGTCTTGATCAGTACGTACCTCATTAAAAAGGTTTCACAGGATGTGAATTTATCCCAGAAACGTACCCGGGAATATGAGAAAGAGGGTTTTATTAAACCGGAACGAGAACCAAAAACAAATATCCGTGCTCCCATTGTGCAGTCTACTTAAATCGTCAACAAAAACAAGAATATATCCTTGAAAGAGAGGATAATCACTGGTAAATGGTTTAGGTGGCATATTGGAAAAAGTACTCTTTCCCGGTCTTTCCCTTGAATCAGTCGAAATATGAAATTACCGGTATGATACTCGCCGGCGGAGCTTCTACTCGAATGGGACGGCCCAAGCCCCTATTGGATCTAGCCGGCCAGAGTATTTTAGAACGGGTCAGGTCAAAGCTGGATACGATTTGCAGTGAGATAATCCTGATCACCCATAAGCCGACCGATTTCATCGATTGTGATTTGAAAATCGTACAGGACCTCGTGCCGGTTCGCGGCCCCCTGGGCGGATTGGCCACCGGTCTATTTTACGCCCAATATCAGTGGGCCATAGTCCTGGCTTGTGATTTACCCTTTCTTAAATTGGAATTATTGAATCTTCTGGCCCGCCAGGCATTAGCCTCTCCCCAAGGGCCCCGCGCGGTGATACCGTATCATGCTGCCGGGTGGGAACCGCTGGTCGCGGCCTATTCCAAAGCTTGCTACAAAATCACCAGAAGGCTTCTGGACAAAGGCAATGCCAGCCTGCTCGATTTAAAAGATAACGGTGTACCATTTCAGATTATACCCGAGGAGGATCTTAGAGAAATTGATCCTGATTTGTCCTCTTTTAACAACCTGAACACCCCTGAAGACCTAGCCAGGGCCAGGGAAATCTTTAGTAAAAATTAGTGTTGCCAAAACACCTCACGTTAGAGTTATCTGTAGATATTTCACCACAGTTCGGAACCAGATTATGGATTCAACTTGGTCACTAACACGAATAAATGAGTATCCCTGTATTTCCATCAGAAAACCGATTTGCCTGTAGATGTTAAGGCAACCAAGGTCTAATAGTGGTAAGAATTTAATATTATTAGAAAAATATCGTTTAAATCCGAAGGTCGCGGTCTCTTACTCAAAATCGGCCACAGGGGATATTCAGTAATTGAAAAGCGTACCCTGAACATTTTAGCTGTGGCATAATCCTTGCGTTCTATTTTGTTCAGAAAATCACATACAGAGGTATCCTTATGCAGCGCTCAGTCCAGAAGACGCTGGCCAAAAAAATATCCTGCGTCGGTATCGGACTTCACTCCGGCAAAAAAGTCAGCATGGCACTGCTTCCAGCACCAGTTGGTTCAGGAATAAGTTTTATTAGAACAGACATTCCTAAAAGCCCGATCATCGAGGCTTCTTTAAACAACGTCATTCACACCAAGAGGGCGACAACCCTGGGCTTCAACGGTGTTTCCGTATCCACGGTTGAACATTTACTTTCAGCCCTTTCCGGTCTGGGTGTAGACAATGTTCGAATTGAAATCGATTCGGCTGAAGTGCCGATTATGGACGGTTCCTCAGCGCCATTTGTATACCTGATAAAAACCGCCGGCCTAAAAAATCAGCCCGAGGCCGGGCGAACCTGCTATGTCATCCGAAAACAAATCGAAATAACTGACGGGGACAAATA
>JAZGHI010000397.1:0-6124 GCA_036480955.1 Candidatus Adiutricales bacterium | reverse complement strand
AAAATCGGAGGGCGTAAAACCGGAAAGCATCTCGTGGTCCAAGACGAGGCTGGGTTGTATATCCCTCTCCACGATAACTTTCTGGGCCGCGATCCTGGTCTCACCGACAAATATCCTGGGGATTTTTTCCACGTCGTCAGTGTAATAGGCGCGGCCGCCTCCCCAGGCGGCGATGGACTGCATGATCACGACGTCGGCGTCAGAACCTATGGAGACTGTCGAAACCGTAATACGCTCCTCCCGCATGGAGTTGACCAGCCATCTGAAATTGCCTTTCTCGGTCAATCCGTCTGAGAGAACTATGACATGCTTCTTGGCGGCCTTGACCTTTTTTAAAACCCTGAAGGCTTCTCTCAAGCCGGGATAAAGATCTGTTCCACCACCCTCGACAAGACTCGATAATTTATTCGCAATCTCCCGTCTTTTATCAGCCCTGGTTATGGGCACAATCCATTGGTATTCCGAGTCAAAGGCTATAATTCCTGTTTTATCCATGGGATTAAGCATCTCGATGGCGGAAAAAGCGGCGACTTTAGCGCCTTCGAGTTTGTTTTTACCCTGAAGATTCCCGGCCATACTGGCCGATTTGTCCAGTACCAGGATCAAGCAGAATCCGGGGAGTTCCAGGTTGGTGGGTACGTCCATATAAACTGGCAGAGCTTTTTCAACCGGTGTTTTGAGATAACCGCCCAACCCGAAGCTCTGATCTCCGCCAACCATTATCAGGCCTCCACCCAGATCCCGAACGTACTTTTCTAAGTTCTCCATGGCGGTAAAAGAGAGTTGCTTGCCATTGACATTGTCCATGATGATCGCCCGGTATTCAAGAAGGCGCTGCAGGGACCCGGGCAGGTTCTCTACAGGCTCGAGGACGATTTGAAGTCCCTGTTGAGCTAAAGCTTGAGCCAGCGGACTGGCTGTTGCTTGATCGGACAGATAGAGAATCTCCGATTTTTTAGTTCCCTGGGTAAAGGAGAGTCCTTCGTTGTTCTGGAACACGGAATCAAACGGCGCGTTAATCACTGCGCGATACAAGGCTAGGCCCTTCTCGGTCAGTTGATCGGTGAAGCGAAAGACGTTCTTCCCTGCTTGAAGCGTCAGGCTTTGGTTGACCATGACCCGGCCGTTCCTGAGAAGAACCAGTTCACCCTGTCCGGCCTTGGTGCTTGATACAAGGAGCCTTATTCCAAACGGTGTGTCAAGGGGCACACTCTCCGGGGTTTCCATCTTTTCCACGAATACCTCGTTCTTTTTAAACCAGGTATTCAACGGGGCGGGATATATCTCAATGCCCAGGGATTGGGCCAGAAAGGCCATCTCCACAGCGTCATCGAGGTTCTGGTTCCCGTCCGAAAGCAGCATGATCCGGTTCTGGCCCTGTTCGGGAAACTTCCCAATAGCCAGTTTCAGCGCCTCATGGATGTTAGTAAAGCTCCGGTCGAGCTTTGAACGGTAGGGAATCAGGTTAAAGTCGCTGCCCATGGCGAGTTCGACAGACGGGTTTTTGCCAAAGACGATCAGACCGGCTTGATCCTCTACCCCCATCCCGGGTGAGGTTTCTCGTATGACTTCAAGAGCCTCTTCCTCAGCCTGGCCGAAGATACTTTTTGAAATATCCATTAAGTAAAACAGATTCACATGATCGGAATTCTTTAGAAGCACGGGATCTGAGAGGGTCAACACAAGTATTAAAGCGAGGAGCGATCTTATTCCACCCAGAAAAATTCGGCTGCGCAGAGACTGATTTTTTATAGCTGACCTATGAATCATTACCCAAATTAATGGAATTATGGCCAGAAGTATTAGAAAAAGGGGTTGATTCAGAGCTAGTGGCATATATGCGATCTCACCCACCTTTCATCCAGAAGTACCATTCCATGGCCAGGATGCAAAATCCTACGAGTAAAAAAACTAGCCACAGGGGTGATTTGGTCTGAACAGGTTCCACGTCTATCGACCAGCCGCCCGCCTGGGCAAGGGGGCTGGAGAGGGGATTCCGAATGTCAGACTCAGTCTCACTGGTGAGGTTTACGGCGAAGTTACGCCATTTGTCCCCTTCCGCCACGATATAGATTCCGGTCCGGTTGGTATTTGCATAGAGGAACGGATTGGATTCCGCTCGATACTTTGTCCATTTTCCATCCGGAGTGCGGACCGAAAATTCATCGGTGGATGGTTCCAGATAAATGGGAAACGGTTGGCCGGCTTGTGTCTGCCGTGAAGAAAAACGGAGTTTTTCCGGGTAAAGCCACTGAAATATGTTACTCATCATAACTGGAAAAGCCACCCTCAAAGGCAGGTCCGACTTGATTAGGTCGAAACCCAGGAAAACACTCCGGAGGCCGCTTTTTTGGTAAACGAAAATTAGACCGGTCTCACGGGATTCAACTATCCTTTCCACGGTCTTGTCCGCTTTTATCATGGCCGTTAGTTCGATATTTAGATCGCCAATATTCAAATCAGACAAAAGGGGGCTGGAAGGGTTCCAGTCCAATACCCTGGGACCGCTGACCTCGCCAATCTTTGAGATCGGGACAGAGGGGGAATACGAATCAATGAAGAGGAAATTGCCTCTTTCGGTATGCGGCGGAGAAATACGGTCCAGGATGACTATATCGTGGCGTTTGATCTGGTTAGTCCAGAAAGAGGGAATAATCTCTTTAATGGAGTTGACTCTGAGATTGGGGTAGGCGCTCAAGAGTTTTTCTAGAAAATAATTCCCCCGCCCGACCAGAAGAACCCAGAGGCTTTCCGAGGAGTTCAATATAGTAAAGGCCTGATTGTCAATCGGAAAGTCGTCACTAAGTTCAATAGAGGCTTGGGCTGTTCCCGTGATGAGGCCGGAATATGGGAAGATTAAGACTTTTTTTTCAAAGCTCTTCAAACCCACGGTCTTTTTAAGAAATGGTTCGTCATCCAGTGACAGCCTGATGGGACAGAGCACTGGATTAGCGTTGAAATTTTTTACCTCAAGCATTATCTCGTATCTGTCAGGTGAGTTCAATTCCCGCCGGACATCAAACTTTGTGATCCCGATATTTCTGCTTCCTCCCGAAACCAGAATTGGCCTGATCTTTGGATGAGCCTGGGAAAGCTTTTTTAGATCATATCCGGCGCCATCCGTAACTAGGAAGGCCCAGTCGTCGCGATCGGGATTAAGGAAGGAAAGGGCAAGATATACCGCCTTCTGGATACGGCCGGGTTCTTCTGAAGGGACTAAATCCTCCACTATCTTCTTCAACCGGTTTTTGTCATTGGTAAAGCCTGTTTTCAGGACCGGATTACTCGCGGCGCTAATAATCAGCATTTTGCTCTCTTCCGGCAAGTCTGCAATCAGCTCTAGCGCTTCCCGCCGGGCCCGGTCGAACCTGACACCCTCATCGGTGCGTGTATACATGCTGGCGCTGGTATCCATTACCAAGATGATGTTTCCCTTTATTTCCGTTTCTTTGGAAAGAAGCGGGTTAGCCAGAGCGATACTGGCGAAAATAACGGCTAAAATCTGGAGCAACAGGGGCAAATTCTGGATGATTTTTCTTATTCTCACCCCGCCCCGTTTTTCCTTCAAAACCTGCTGCCAGATAAAGAGGTTAGTGACATCGACCTGTTTCGGCTTCGGTCTCAGGCTATGGATGAGCAAGAGAACGGGAATCAGGCTCAGAAGGAAAAACGCTAAAGGATTGGTGAATTGTATCATCGGTGTCAATTGCGGTTAGTGAAAAACCGTGGCCGCGGTAAGATAGTCAAAAAGGAAATCTTCAAAAGATAACCCGGTGTCCACCAGATAGTAATCCACACCGTTCAGAAGGCATAGATCGCGAATATCTCCGAGGAATCCCCGTATTTTTTCCCGGTATAATTCGAGCAAAGGTTCATCCAGGGTGATTTTTTTTGTCTCTCCGGTTTCCACTTCCCGCAAAGTCAGGTAGCCGTTAAGGGAAGGCAAAAGTTCTTCACGATCGAAAATTTGAAGCAAAGCGATGTCAAATCTTTTTTGTCTCAGGGATTCCAGACCTTTATCGATACCGTCAGGGTCTAGAAGATCACTCAGGATAATAGCCATGCCGGGCCTCTTGGTATTTGAGGCATATTCAGTCAGACAGCGGTTGAAATCGGTCCTGCCGTCTGGCCGCAAGGAGTTCAGGTATTTAAGCAGGTTAATGTAAACGCTTCGTCCCCTTTCAGGCGACTGGGTTTCTCCCAGTGAGTCCGAGAAGGAGGTGATGCCCACACGGTCAAGATTGGCTAGACCTATATAGCTCAAAGCGGCGGCGATTTTTTTGGCGTAGATGTCTTTAAGAGGGTTCCCCGTGCCCATGGAGCGGCTAGTATCGATGAGTATGTGGACAGTCAGGTCTTCTTCAGCGCGGAAGAGTTTTAGGAACAATTTGTCTAATCGGCCGTAAACGTTCCAGTCTATGTATCGAAAATCATCGCCGACCTGGTACTTACGGTAATCCAGAAATTCCAGGCTGGCGCCGCTCCGCCAGGAAATGTGCTCCCCTTTGGTCGGTCCCTTTCTTCCCCTCTGGGCCAGTATCTTGAGCTTTTCTAATTTTCTAAGGAATTCCTCATCTAGAAAAGACTCCATATTTTCGTTGTCAGCCATTAAATCGCCCCTGAAAGATTTTCAAATTCAATCCATTTTATTTTTGGTTACAGCTTGTGAGGTACCCTTTTTAAAATGTCCTCGATTATATCGTCCTCGTTTATGCCTTCGGCTTCTCCCCTGAGGTTCAAGAGGACACGATGTCTGAGGGCGGGTCGAGCAACCTTCCGGATGTCTTCATAAGAGGCGTTGTACCGTCCCTCAAGAAGGGCCTTTACTTTTCCAGCCATAACCAGACCTTGAACACCTCTGGGGCTGGACCCGAAACGGACATATTGTTTAACCATTTCAATAGAATATTGGCCATTGGGATGGCTGGCTAGAACCAGCCTGATGGCGTAGTCCTTGACATGCTCGGCCATGGGCACCTGTTTGACCAGAGTCTTCATTCCCAGGATCGTATCGGTGTCAATAACCTTATTCACCTTCGGTTCATAATCTTCCGTGGTCTTTTCGATTATTTCATTGAGCTGATCAGACGTCGGGTACCCGATTTTCAGCTTAAAGAAGAACCGGTCGATCTGAGCCTCGGGCAAGGGATAAGTCCCTTCCATTTCGATCGGATTCTGGGTGGCCAGGACTATAAAAGGGGGTTCAAGCGGGTATTGACTACCAAAAACCGTTACATTTCCTTCCTGCATGGCTTCAAGCAGGGCCGATTGGGTCTTAGGCGTAGCCCGGTTGATCTCATCGGCCAGAATGATCTGACCAAAAATGGGCCCTTTATAAAATTCGAAATACCGGTGTCCTTTCTCATCCTCGTTCACGATGTTTGTCCCCAGTATATCCGCCGGCATGAGATCGGGCGTAAATTGAATCCTGGAATACTTGAGGTCGAGTACCTGGCTCAGACTTTTAACGATTAAGGTTTTCCCCAGGCCTGGTACGCCTTCAATAAGAGCGTGCCCTCCGCAGAGGAGGCAGATGAGGAGATCCTGGATCAGTTCGGTCTGCCCGACAATTACTTTGGATAACTCACCGGTGATAGTATCGAAGTTCTTTTTTATAGATTCAGCTTTCTCAGTTGCTTCCTTCGTTTCCATGGTCTTCCTTCCTTAACCCGATGGACAGAAAATAGTTTTTTATATATTCCCTGAACTTCGGGGGAATATCTTCTCTTTTTATTACTTCTTCCACTTTTTGGCTATAGGTTCTAATGATTTTTTCCGGATCCAGTTCAGCCCGGCCGACCTTAGGCAAGGCTCTAACATACACATTGAAGCGTTCGCCGGGGCCGGTAGCTCCTGGATCCTGGACGGCCGGAATTTTTGATGTTTCAAGTTCAGATGGGAGTTTTTCTTCATCCTTACCTTTTCCACGGCCGGCGGTAAATGGAAAATCGTCTTCCATTCCCGGTCTTCTTGCTTCAGCTTCATCATCAAGTCCCGGATCTCCGGCGGCGTAGGGTCCCTCAGTCTGGTCTTGAGTGCTATCATTGTCGGTCTGGGAATCGGATGAGGTTTTGTCATCTTTTGGAGGCTGGCCGTCAACCACCTCATTTTTCTCGGATTTTTT
>JAZGHI010000396.1:0-2806 GCA_036480955.1 Candidatus Adiutricales bacterium | reverse complement strand
GGCCTTTTATTAGCTGGACGTCTCTTTTTTGACACAAATTCACCAATCCGTCGGCCAGGTCGTCAATAACCTTATTTTTCCAATCCCGCAGGCTGGTTAAATCAATTACCGGCTCCCCGAAAGATATCCCCATGCCTCTGGCGCGGCTGGCGTCATGCATGAGTTCCGATAGAAAGAGGAGAGTTTTGGAAGGGATACAGCCCCGAAACAAACATTCTCCACCGGGGCGGTCTTCCATGTTGACCATGGTCACTTCCTTCCCCAGATCCGCGGCACGGAAGGCGGCCGCATACCCGCCCGGTCCTCCTCCAATTACGAGAATTTCGGTTTCCTGCTCGAACTCGCCTATAACCATAAAGACTCCACCGTTCGATTAGAAGAAGACGCTAAATCATACTTAAGAGCAACTCGTCCGGATCCTGAAGTGTTTCGAGCAGAAGCGTGGTAAATCGCATGGCATCGGCCCCATCCAAGACCCGGTGGTCAATGCACAGGACCATGGGCATCATTAACCTGGCCTGTATCTCGTAACCGCCTTTATTATTTTCTTTCACCACAGGTTTCGGTCTAGCCGATCCCAGGCCCAAGATAGCCACTTCAGGATAATTAATAAGAGGTGTGAAAAAACCGCCTCCCATGGGACCGATATTGGTAATGGTAAACGTCCCTCCCTGCAATTCTTCCAGGGTGATTTTTCGGTCTCGAGTTTTTTGAATCAGGCTTTTGAGCTCGATGGCAAGTTCCACAATGCTCTTGCGATCCACGTCACGAATAACCGGTACTATGAGCCCGTTTTCCGTGTTAACGGCCACCCCGAGGTGAAAGTAGTTCTTAAGGACAATCTCCCCGGCTTCAACATCCAGGGCGGCGTTAAACTGCGGGTAAATCTTCAGCGCCGTGGCCACGGCTTTCAGGATGAAGACGGTCAACGACAAGTTTCCGTCCTTTTCCTTGACCTCGGCCTTATGCTTCTGACGAAAATCTTCCAAATTAGTAATATCCACCTCGGCTTGGTTGCTGACATGCGGTATCTCAGACCAGGCAATGGCCATCTGCCTGGCCATGGCCCGGCGGATAGAACGGAACGGAACACGTTCCACGTCACCCCATTTTGAAAAGTCGGGCAGGGGAGGAACCTCGAAGGTGACCGGCTTTGCACCGGGAATTTTAATTTCCGGAGCAGGCGGGGCGGCCGGGGCTTCAGGAGCTTCCTCGACACGGGGAGCCTCTCCCCCTTCGGCAAAGGCCCGGACGTCCTCGGTGGTCACCAGTCCTCCCGGGCCCGTCGGGGTTACTGATTTGAGATCAACCCCAAGCTCCCGGGCCAGCCGTCTGGTGGCCGGGGAGGCCGGGACCGGGCCGGTGGCGGGAGCCCGGGGTGGTTTCGGCGGCTTAAGCTCCTCCTTTTTGGGAGGCGCGGCTTCAACAGGCTGTTCCGGTGCTGGTTTTTCAACTTTTTCAGGTTCGCCTTCCCCGTCAAAGGTCATGATCACCGCGTCCACCTCCACCATATCCCCCGGCTTGGCCAGGATTTCCCGCACCACACCGGTGAAAGGGGAGGGGATTTCCACCGTGGCTTTATCGGTCTCAACCTCAAATATGGGGTCGCCTTCCTTGATCTCGTCACCGACTGAAACCAGCACAGCCAGGATTTCAGCCTCCTGCATACCTTCGCCTAGATCCGGCAATTTGAATTCTTTAGCCATATCAGTACCTTCCGGTTAAGCCTCTATCAGTTTTCTAGCCGCTCTCACGATTCGTTGAACGCTGGGTATGTAGGCCTTTTCACGCGCGAACAGCGGTATGGTGATATCGAAGCCGGTCACACGGGTCACCGGCGCTTCCAGATAGTAAAAAGCCTTTTCCACCAACCGGGACACGACTTCGGCCCCTGGTCCGAGGGTCTTTGGGGCTTCGTGGATAACCATGGCCCGGCCGGTCTTTTGAACGGACGCCACAAATACTGATTCATCCAGCGGTGAAATGGTTAACAGGTCGACCACTTCCGCTTGGAAACCGTCTTTTTCATTCAATACATCGGCCGCTTCCAGAGTTGGGCGCATCATGGCTCCGTAGGCGATCATGGTTAAGTCTTTTCCCTCGCGAACCAACACGGATTTTCCGATAGGAATGGTTTCTTCCTCTTCGGGGACCTCTTCCCGGAAAGCCCGATACAGGGCCTTTGACTCGAAAAAAATCACCGGGTCGGGATCGCGTATGGCGCTTATCAGCAAGGCACGGGCGTTTCTCGGACCCGACGGAATCACCATTTTTAGGCCCGGAATGTGAGCGTAAACTGTCTCACGGCTTTCGGAGTGATGTTCCAAAGCCCGAACCCCTCCGCCATAGGGGGTCCGGAGAACGAGCGGCACCTGGATCCGGCCTCGAGAACGCCAGCGCAACCGCGCCGCGTGGGATTCGATCTGGTGAAAGCTAAAATAGCTGAATCCTGAGAACTGTATTTCGCAAACCGGTCGGAGACCGTAGGCGGCCATGCCGATGGACATGCCCACTATGCCGGATTCGGCCAACGGGGTATCAACCGACCGGTCTTCGCCGAATTTTTGGATCAATCCGTCCGTGACCCTGAAAACACCGCCGTCCAGCCCGACGTCCTCTCCCAGCACTATTACCCGGTCATCTTTTTCCATCTCCTGGTTGAGGCCCAGGTTCAGGGCCTGAACCATGGTCATTCTTGGCATAGCTTTATTCCCCTTCCTGGTCCGCCAACATTCGGGCCAGTTCCTCTTTCGGTTCTATCAGGTTCGGTGGCAACTCCGCGTATTGATGGTCGAACATGGCTAAC
>JAZGHI010000395.1:0-2501 GCA_036480955.1 Candidatus Adiutricales bacterium | reverse complement strand
TAGAATAGCAAAAAAAAATTTCCAAAAGAAGAAAGATACGGTCTGACATCTCAGATCAGAAGGTCGGCCGTGTCGATTCCTTGCAAGTATCGCAGAAGGATATGGCAGGAAGACAACTGCAGACTACTTGAGATCATTGATAAAATCGTTGGTGTACAAACGCTTGAATAAACGCTTGGACCCTTGACCCCTTGAATCCTCGAACCCTGTTCTCCAACTAAATTGGAGAAGAACCTTAAATAAGATCTCGCGGGGGGAGAATTATGAGTATCAATTCTGTTTTAGAGATAAAGGCCCAAGGTGCCTGGAACGGTGGAACCAGGATAGACAATTCAATGTTCGAGAACAAAGGTCTTTTTTTCAAAGGGGATATTCCGGTGACCGACCAGACCATTGAAGAAAGGATCGGTGTGAAGACCAGGATAGCGGCGCCGGAGGACGAGCGCATCGGCATGTCCGCCTTGAAGGACCTTATCGAGACCTCAGACCTGGATCTCTCGCGTATAAAGGTCGTGATCGGCGCGACCAACGTGGGTGAAGATAAATACGATCCGGGACCGCTTATACAGTATCCCTTCGAGCTGCTGCGTTCGAGTTGTCCCCAGGCTTTGGCCTTTGACCTGTACGCCGGGTGTCCCGGATTCAATGTGGGCGTCGAGCTTATTTACATGCTTTCGCAGACCGGGATCCTTAAGCGAGGTGACCTGTCGATCATTGTCGGGGCGGAGAATTTACACCGGGCCAAGGCTTTCCGTCCGGACGATACCGCAAATATCATATTCGGTGACGACGCGTTGGCCACGGCCCTGGAAACCAAGGCCAGCTTGAAACCCGTGGGTGATTACTCGAGCCGCACTTCTGAAACGATCAGGTTAACAGACGATTTTATCACCGGCCTGGCTGAGACAATCCTTGACCTGGCCGGGGACGAGCAGATCGGCGGTCTGATAATCGATAATCAACTGGGGCAGGCGGTGCATAGAATCCCGGCCCTTGCGGTCAGGGTCCAGCACCGGATGGTGGAACTAAAGCACCCCGGTGAGGCTGAGAAGGGGATATTCAGCCGGTTTAAAGACGCCCTGGCTTTTTACGACCAGGAAGTTGAATCGTTTGCTTTTGATATCATGAGTCTGGACCGGGACCGGAATGCGGCCGCGCGCCTGGCCAGGGCTTACGTAGAGTCGGGCAAGTACAGCCCCATAGTCTCGGCGTGCCTGTCTTCGGACCTGACCGTGGAGGTCACTCTGCACCAGGGCCGCAATTTTTCTCCAGCCAGGCCCGAGCACGGTATCATAGACACCCGGACCTGTACCCACGGCTGTTTTGCCGACTACATCCATGCTGAGCATGAAGGTGATGACGTGTTCGGCGCCATGGACGGAAAAGGGGTCTTCCTTTACGCCACGCGTGGAGCCAAACTGCATCTAGCGGGCCTGTTATCGGAAAATGATCTGACCCTGGATGACATAGACCTGCTGATCGAGCACCAGGCCAATTTCGCCATGATCCCGCTGACCCTTCAGCAGGTCCTGGCCGGAACAGAGGGAGATTTGAAAGAAGCGGTAGGCCGGTTTCTGGCGGACAGGATGGTGATGAACATACACGAGCGCGGTAATTGCTCCGTGGTCTGCATGCAGAGGCTGCCGTACGACCTTATGAGAGGGGCGCTTAAACCGGACACGATTCAGGGATTCGCCGTCAACAGGAACCTGGACCGCTTAAAAGAGGCCCGAACGATATTGTTCGATTCCGTGGGCGCGGGCATGATCAGGAGCAGTTTTATTCAGAAACTCTAACGCAAAACGCGGTAACTAGGGTGCGCATTGCGCACCAAATAATGTACCCACGAAAAATCGCTTTTTGGTGCGCGATGCGCACCCTACATTTTCTAAAGATTCAATTATGGATGCTGCCACTGGCAGCTAGTCCTCGAGCCTTTCCAGTTTAAAGACCACGGGCCTGAGTCCGTCGGTGCAGCAGGCGATGGCCACACCTTTCTCATTCAGCCAGGGGTAAGAGCCCTTGAAAAAAATGTGCACCAAATCACGCTGAATGTCGGCAAAGGCCCAATTACAAAAATCCGGCGGACAATTGATCGTGTCCAGGATGAACTCCTGGCCGAGTTCAAACTGGTCGCACTCAGGGGAGACCGTGTTCTGATTATAGGCCACCGGCGGAGCGTCACCGTAAAGGTCCAGGGCGCTCACCTTCTTAACCACGGAGATTTTAACCTTGGTCATTTAAGCCTCCTCGATAAGCCTGGTTCTTCTATTTTCCGTTAAGGCCGTAAATCTAAAAAGGCCTGAATCCGGAAAAGATCACCGGCTTTCGGATATGGAGCCGGCCAGCCTGGCCACGATCTTTTCCAGATTCATATCCGGGTCACGGGTCTCGGGATTCTGGTCGGCCAATTCGGTCCGGCCGACAAACCGGTACATGTCAGCCGCTCCCTCGAGAATTTTCGGGGTTAAACCCACGTGCTGGAAAGTGGCTGCTATCTC
>JAZGHI010000394.1:0-2483 GCA_036480955.1 Candidatus Adiutricales bacterium | reverse complement strand
AGCACTATTCAGTCACCCTCTGGAGGATTTTGATGAACGTCGAGCAGACACACGATTTAAACCAACTTTTTTATCCCAAAACCGTGGCTTTCGTAGGCGCGTCTCCCAATGTGGCCGGACCCATGTGGGGGGCCAATGGGTTTATAGACGGATACGTAAAATTAAACTTTCAAGGCAAGATCTTCCCGGTCCATCCCAGAGCTGAATCCATCATGGGTTTTCAGGCCTATAAAAGTGTTCGGGATATTCCCGACGAACTCGATCTGGTTATTTTCGCCGTACCTTACAAAAGCGTTCTGCCGGTAATGCGGGATTGCGCCGAAAAAGGAGTCAAATTCGCCCACATCTTTACCGCCGGGTTTAGCGAAACCGGCCGGGAGGAAAACGCTGCCCTTGAAAAAGAGCTTCTCGATATGGCCAGAAAGGGAAGGGTTCGAATTATCGGCCCGAACTGCATGGGCCTGTATTGCCCGGAAGGGGGAATCACCTGGTCCAATGACTTTCCGACCACTCCCGGACAAGTGGGTTTCGTTTCCCAGAGCGGGCAGTTAGCCGGCCATTTCGTCGGTGCAGGCCAATCAATGGGCATTCGTTTCAGCAAAGTTATCAGTTTCGGAAACGCCAGTGACCTGAAGGCCCATGAATTTTTTAACTATCTGGCCGAGGATGAGAAGACGACCATTATCGGGTCGTACCTGGAAGGATTGAAGGACGGGCGTGAATTTTTCGAGTTCGCCAGGAACATAACCCGGAAAAAGCCGGTGGTGGTCTGGAAAGGCGGACAGACTGAAGGCGGCGGCCGGGCCGCCATGTCCCACACCGGTTCCATTGCCGGTTCCCCTAAAATCTGGAAAGCCCTCTGCAAACAGGCCGGTGTAATCTCGGTCAATTCCATGGAGGAGTTGGTGGGTACCATAGCCGCGCTGCAAAGAGTGCCTTTGCCCGCAGGAACGAGGGTGGCCGTTCTGGGCGGGGCCGGTGGAGGAAGCGTTACCATGACCGACGCGGCGGAACAGGCCGGACTTCAGGTTCCGCATCTAGCCGAGAAAACCATAAATATCCTGGAAGAATCCATACCCATATCAGGCAGCAGCGTCAAGAATCCTCTGGATATCATGGGAGCCCTGTTCAGGATGGACGATTCCATGAATATGATCAAGCTGTTCGAACTGCTTCAAGACGACCCCAATATCGATGCGCTTATTTATTCACAGATGATGGAGATGTTTTCACGGCGCGGTGGACGGATGCTTCTGGACATATCGGTGAACATAACTGTTAAAGGGTTGGAAAAGCTGGAAAAACCCATGTTCCTGGTCCTGGGAAGGGGAATGTCGCTCGAGGGGGAATCTTTTCGCCAGGAGGCTCAGCAGAAATACAACAACGCCGGTGTGGCCACCTTCGAGTCGTTCGACATCGCGGCCAGGGTCGTGGCCAATTTAAGTAAGTATCAAAAATATCTGTCTGATTCCAACAGGTAGCGGATTCGTCCAGAAACATTCTGACTGAAGAGGAACTTAAAAAACAGGGCAAAATCCCCCGGACAGAGCCGGGGATAAGAGGGGTTTAATGGTGATAGTATTAAAAACTAAACAAGTCTAAACGTTAGCCTTCGCCCTACTGCGTGTGCGGCTTTCTTCATCGTCTGAAGGGTGACTGAATCGTTATCGGGATTAAGAAGCCTATCAAGGGCACTTCTGCTCGTGTTCATTTTTTTAGCCATTTCGGTTTTGCTGAGATTTTTCTCTTCCATTGCTTTCTGAACCTGAAAGGCAAGAACCCTTTTAAGGGCGGTCTCTTGGACTTCTTCAAAAATACCCTCTTCTTCTAAAAAGTCATCGAAATTACTGCCAACGTTTTTTTTCTTCATTTTAACCTCCCTCGTCCCGTTAACCCTTCATTCGTTTTCTAGCCAGCCTTATCGCTTCCGGGGGTGTCTTTTTACTCTTCTTTATAATACCATGCAGCAGAATTATTTGATTTGAATCTAACGTAAAGAAAACACGAGCAATTCTATTCTCTAAATCAGTCCTCACTTCGTATAAATTTTTACCTAGAGAGTCAACGAGCGGCATTCCTAAAGGCCATCCAAACTGGACGGTTATTATATCTTCTCCAATAGCTTTCCTCTCTTCAGGGGGAAGCCCCTTTAGCCATTTCCTTACAGGCTCATTCCCCGCATCGGTTTTATAGAACAAGACCCGAATTTTTGGCTTTGGCCTATTCACAGTAGAAATGTACCCATTTTGGTACGCGCCGTCAAGCCCTGTTTTTTAAATTTTTAGGTTTTTTTCTGTTTTTACCCTCGGTGTTATAATTTGGATAAAAAACGGTAGGAAAGACCGCAGATCCCGATTTCAGGATACTTATATTTCATCGCTCTTACCGCTTTTTTTGGAGGACCTTACGCCACTTGTTCGCCGCCGCATGGCCAGGCCCGGAATATACCGGGTTAGAAGTTCAAATCGACTGACAGTGTACCG
>JAZGHI010000393.1:0-2630 GCA_036480955.1 Candidatus Adiutricales bacterium | reverse complement strand
GAGCCGTGCCTGATGGTGACAGGACATGACTCGGAGCCGGCTGCGCCCCGCCCAGGCCGCTCATACCCGTATCCTTGAGTTTCTCCACACCAATGGCCAGCACTATGTCATAGATCCCGGCCGCCACGGCATAGCACGCGTTCCGGAAGGCGTCCGAAGCGGTAGCGCAGGCGTTTTCCACCCGCGTTATGGGAATATAGTTGAGCCTTAACGGTTCGGACAGCGTCATCCCGGTGCTGCCCGAGGCGGTTGTGCCTACCCACGCGGCCTCAATTTGCTCCGGCTCGATACCCGCGTCGTCGAAAGCCTCAAAGGCCGCTTCAACGAGCAGATCGGTGGTGCTAGCGTCCCAACGCTCGCCAAACTTGGTGCATCCCATGCCAACAATGGCCACTCTGTCTTTAATACTTCCCGGCATTTTCTAGGCCTCCTTAATTTAATCTCTCAATGGTTTACATTTCCAATAATAATTATGCACACCCTTGTCAAAAAATATCTTCCTGAAGGTCATCTCGACTTCCATGCCGACTTCGCACTCTTCAGGCAAATAATCGGTCGTCTCGAAGGCTCCCCTGCCGCCACCCTCGAAATCAATCACACTTATGGTATTTGGCGGGTCCGCGCTGAGAGCCAGGAAATCATGGCTGAAGCTGGCTACTTTTCCCGTTTTTTCAGCGAACCGGTACGATTCGAACTCGTCCCTGGCGTGACAATTCAGGCAGATCCGGGCACGGGTCGAAGAGCCGCTCATGTACAACTGGGGCGTACCGCAGCTGGTGCACTTTACACCGCGCAGGGGCAGAGCGGATGAATGCTCCCGCCAGAGCGAAGACATCGACGTGGGAGGCTGCCCGGGACGTGCGGCCGCTTCAAGCTGTATGAGCCCACGCCAGCGCAGGTACTTTTCGTAACTGTCGAGTTCCTTCCTGATGGCCAGATGTCCCTTTATTCCTCGCCTGTTCTTAATCGCGGATATGTTATCGGTTACCTTGAATATAATGGCGTCGCTGCCGTTTCCCCAACTTACCATCAAGATCCTGTCTCCGGCGCTGGCCTCCTCCAAAGCGCCCACCAGAATCATGAGCGGTAAGGCCACGCCGGTATTGCCCACTGAATCCAGAAGCGGGTCCTGGACCTGTTCCTGTTCAAAACCCATTCTCCGGCTGACCTCACTATGCCGCCTGCTGTTGGGGCCGTAGAAACAGAACTTCGATATATCTTTGGCCGACAGTCCCAGTTTTTCCATAACCCCTGTGGCGGCTTCACCAGGGATTTTACGATACCCCTCGTCCAGACCAAACCGTTCCTCCCAATTACGGACAAACGTTTCGTCGTGGGCCCGCCAGGCATCCACCAGGTCGTCGGCTAGCGTGTAGCTGCCTTCGATTTCCGCGACCACGTTTTCATTGCCCAGAAGCAGGGCGGCCGCCCCGTCTCCAAACAGCTGCTCGTTCTGGCCGGAGGCGGCTCCCAACCGCATATCCGAAGCGGTCACTAGGACCTGGCCTAACGACCCCGCCTCTACGGCGTCCGCCGCGGATAACAGGGCGGTCGTTCCGGCCTTGAGGCTATTCGCAAAGTCCGCGTTTCTAACCTGCCGTCCAAGGTCCAGGGCGGTAGCGGCGATGGTGGCGTTCAGCCTCTCCTTGTAAGGAGCGCTCGTGGTGGCCATGAACAAACCATCCACCGATTTCGGATCAAGGCCGTTCAGGCAGTCCATTCCCGCGGCTACGGACATGCTCACCGGGTCTTCGTCATAACGGGCCACGGCCTTCTCGCCACTTCCACCCCCCTGGCCCCAGGCCTTGGCAACAACACTCCGGGGCATTCTATAGTAAGGTACATAGGCCCCATAGGATACAATACCAGTCATTTGGCAACCTCACAGAGTAGTTTTCCGGCATTTATGGAACAGGCCGGGTTGATCTTGACCTAAAAAAAATAATAACAAGAATCTTATCTTGGCAAAAGTCTAACAAATTTCACGCAAGAGTCAAGATCAAATCAAGGGTAGGGTCAAGATGGTGGTTCCGGGGAAACATCCGTTTGAGCCATTTTCTTTCGATCAGAGTTTCAGAGTCCTCCCTTGATCAGCTTAACAAACTAGCCTAAAATAAAACTATCTCGTATATTGAGACCTCTGCAAAACGAGTAAATGTAAGTCAAATCGAGGAGCACGAAAATTTAAGCCGCAGGAATACTTGTAATATTTCGAGGACTAAAGCCACTGCAGGCGAAGCCGAAGTGGCAGCTCAAAGTTCGAGCGCGACAAAGAGTTAGGCCAAAGGACGAAGTTTTACAGAGGTCTCATATTGGGAATGTAGGATTCCGGTGAAAACTATACCAATTTGTTTTGATGAATTGGACCAGGCCACGGTAGGTCACTGGAGATTTCACGAAACATAACAAGAAATACATGATCGGGAGTGAAGCATGAATTTTAGATTTTCTATTGAGGAAGAAGCTTTCAGGCAAGAAGTCCTTGATTTTCTGGACGAAGTGTTGACCCTAAAATTTCGAGAATCTCTCGAAGGGCGTTCTTATTCCAAGGAATTCTCCATGAAGATGGGCGATAAAGGCTGGTTGAGCCTGGCCTGGCCCAGGGAATACGGCGGTCAGGCTAAAAACCA
>JAZGHI010000392.1:0-2089 GCA_036480955.1 Candidatus Adiutricales bacterium | reverse complement strand
TGGATTTTCATTCATTTCTCCGGGGGACCGGAAGGTATTGTCAGGTCCAGTAATGAAATGTTGAGGGTGGCTGATGAAGCCGGGCTGGCCGGCGATTACGCGGATTATGATTTCCACGACCATGACGGGCTGACAGTCTCTCAGGAGGAACGAACCGCGCTTGAGGATGTCATGCTCAGGTTTCTTGCGACCAAGACAAAAAAAGAGCTGATGGAACTGGCCGTGCAAAGGGAACTGATACAAGGTCCGTTGTTCAACATAGAGGAAATCTGGGAAAGCCCTCATTACCAGGCCCGGGGTTACTGGGAAGAAATTTACCACCCTGAATTGGAGGATACCATAACCTATCCCGGCGCCCCGGTTAAAATAAGTGACGCGCCGTGGCGCACCACGCGCCGAGCGCCCTTAATTGGAGAACATAATGAGGAAATATTTATCGGCGAACTCGAGCTTACCAATGAACGCTTCTCGTTCCTGAAAGACCAAGGAATTATCTGAATTTAAGATAGAACCTGGAGAAAAACATGGAAAAGAAACAGGTATTCAAAGGTTTAAAAGTGGCTGATTTTTCTTGGGTGGGGGTCGGTCCCCAGGTTGCCAGGGAACTGGCCGAGCATGGGGCCACCGTAGTTCGGGTCGAGTCGCATACTTCTCCCGACACTCTGAGATTAAGCGGGCCTTTTAAGGACGCGGAACCGGGAATAGATAGAAGCGCGTTCGGGACAGCCTATAATACAAATAAATACGGGATGGCGCTTAACCTGAATAATCCCAAGAGCCGGGAGGTTGCGCGTAGATTGGTGGAATGGGCGGATATTATCACCGATTCCATGACACCGGGCAAAATGGCCAAATGGGGGCTTGATTACGAAAGCTGCCGGAAGGTTAAGCCTGATATTATATACTACTCGACAACTCAGGCCGGGCAGGATGGCCCCTGGAGCAAGTTCGGAGGGTATGGTCAGCAAGGCGCCGCGATCTCAGGTTTTTTTGACCTCATCGGGTGGCCTGACCGCCCTCCGTCACCACCCGTCACGGCCATTACAGATTTCATCGCCCCCTGGTTTTTGGCAACCGCTCTCATCGCCGCTCTGGACTATAAGCGCCGAACCGGGAAAGGGACCTATATCGAACAGAGCCAGTGGGAATCGGCCTTACATTTTTTAGGCCCCTGGCTCATGGATTATAAGGTAAACGGCAGGATGCTGACCCGGATGGGAAACCGGGATCCTTACGCTGCTCCCCATGGAGCTTTTCCCTGCCAGGGAGATGACCGATGGGTTGCTATCGCGGTCAGGACAGATGAAGAGTGGCGGGCTTTTTGCCAAGTCCTAGACCACCCGGATTGGACCGGGGAAGACCGGTTCGCCACGTTTAAAGGCCGTAAAGATAGCGAGGATGAACTGGAGAGATTGATCGAACAATGGACCAAGGCGCGCGTAGCTGAAGAAGTAATGATGATGATGCAGGAAGCGGGCGTACCGGCCGGGGTCGTGGGAGGCGGCGGCGGTGGGGATCTTTTCGAAGACCCTCAGCTCAAACACAGGCGGCATTTCAGGCGTCTCGACCACCAGGTCATTGGACGTCATGTCTATAACGCGCCTTCATATTGGCTGTCGAAAACCCCGGATCATATCCATAAAGCCGGACCGTGTCTGGGTGAGGACAATGAATACGTCTATAAAGATTTACTGGGTTTCACTGATGATGATATAGCCGAGTTCCTGGCGGAAGGGGTAATCACAACCGAGTATGATGTACCCGGAACATCCTGATCGAAACGGTTCCAGGGTCCAACCAGCCTCTGGCTGAACTTGTGAAATGAAACTAAGATGACGGAAATAAGCACACGGTATGCGACCTCAGGATGACTACGACGCTGTAATTCGGGGGTGAGTAATTGAACGGAGTTTATCAGAATCCGAAATACTATGAGATCGCGTTTTCGTTTCGGGATATTGTGGGAGAAGTCGATGTGTTTGAGGACGTTATCCGGAAGTACTCTCTCATCCCGGTATCGAAAGTGTTCGAATTGGGTTGTGGACCCGCCCCGCATTTGGAGGAACTTGCCCGGCGGGATTATGAATAC
>JAZGHI010000391.1:0-2611 GCA_036480955.1 Candidatus Adiutricales bacterium | reverse complement strand
GCCGGGGGAATTAAATTCGCCAACGGCTGCTGCCTGGACGCGGAGGAAAAATATCTGTACGTCAACCAGACTTCCGGTGGAAACGTCCTGCGATTCGAGATTCTGGCGGACGGCAGTCTGGGCACGGCTCGAGAGTATGGGCCCATGCTGGGTATTATCCCGAGCGGACCTGTCAGTAGAGATAAGCCGCCGACCCCGGCGGAAATGGCCGACTGGGCCTATACCGACGGCAACGGCTTTGACGTGGAGGGCAACCTTTGGGTCACTCTCCCGTCGGCCAACAAGCTGGTTGCCATAACACCGGGCCTGGAAGTCTTCACCGTGGCCCACGATCCAACCGGTGAGGTTTTAAGAGACCCGACCAATGTCACCTGGGGCGGTGACGACATGCGCGACCTCTACATCGGCAGCCTCCGGACCGATTACGTGCTCAAGGCTCGCAGTCCGATTCCCGGCCTGCGCATGGTTCATCAAAGATAATCCGCGACCTGGCCGGATTCGGCTGGATAACGGCTGGAATCGCGCCCGGGACGCTCAATACTAATACCAGGCCGGGATTTTCAAGATTCAACACGTAAGGTGAAACGCCCCGGCCACGTTTTCCCCCTCGGACGCAAGGCGGTTGAAAACCTTCAACGCTTCCGCGGTTGGGGAGGCCAAAAGATCAATCCGGCTACCCGCCAGGACGTCGCGCAGGTTTTCCGCCACCTTCATCAATCCCGAGTCTCCCATTCCAACCACCAGGACAGCGGGTTTGGCCGAAAGGACGTCCTCCAGGTCCGCCGTGTCCACCAGGTGACCCTGCTTCCGCCACCAGTCACTCACAACGCGGCCCTGGATAATCTTTAGATCTTTCCTGTATTCCCGCCCGTCCACGGTCATACGGCCGAAGGAGTACTTTTCGATCATTTAGCGCCTCTTAATTACGCCCGGCAGATACGGTGAGGTTCTATTCCCAGTCCAAAAGACGGTTTTCTCCCTCCAGTTTACGGATCTCGGTCAGGTCCTGGCTCACTTCCAGGGTGCCCTTGTAGCTCCCTCGCGCGTCACGCACGGCAAAATACCGGATATAGATGAATCTTCCGCCAATCTCGATCCAGAATTCGGCCGTATCTTTAGACCCGGATTTGAATTCGTCCAGGATTTTATTCACCACGTGGACACTTTTTGGCGGGTGGCAGTTACGGACCTCACGGCCGATTACGGCCGGGCTCCGGGGAAAGATTCGCTCCTTCCCTTCGGAATAATAAGCCACCCGGTCATCTTCGTCGATAAAGGTAAGATCGACGGGCAGGTGGGTTAGAACCAGGTTTACCTGGTCCGGGTTCAATCCGCCGGTGTCAAGTTCCAGCGCCCCGGCCATAAGGGATAATTTTTCGACCGGGGCCGGTTCCGCTCTAGAGGTGGTTTCTTCCGGCCAGCCTGAGTCCGGTTCTATCCAGGCGTAGCCTATATCAGCCTCCCCGGCCTTGGCTTTGACCCATTCGGATTCTGACAGCATCTCAAGACTGGTGGGATACAGGATGTGCTCCTCTTTATAGATCATGTCGCGCATCATGGAAACGGCCTCTTTTACGGCGGCGGCCGTCTCAACGGGGTTTGATTCGTCGAATTTCTCCCGGGCTTTTTTGATCAAAGCCCGAACGTCATCGTGGATTGACCACATGATCTGGGAAGGGCCGGTAAAGTGGTGTTCCTCCAGCAGAGGAAAGAGCTGATTCTCTTTTCTGGTGTAATGAATATTGATCTCGGCCAGGAGTTCGATTTGGGAACCCAGCTCTGGGCGAAGAAGGTCGAATGAAGCCTGGGCCGGAGGTTGACCCAGCCGGCCGATAAGAATCTGGATATCACTCATTATTTTTTCCGAGGCCCTGTTTTCTTTCATGAAAGTGTGGACCGGGTGCCCCAGGGGCGGTTCCGGCCGGTCTTGAACATCGAGAGCCTCTTTAAAAAGCTCGACATGGACATCACACAGCTCCTTTAGTTCCTCCGGCGGCAGGCCTTCGTCTATAAGCTGCTGCTCCATCAGGGCTATTTCAGGGGCGTTGATGTTTTTAATCAAGTCCCTGAAGCGGTCCTTCAAAATCTCCATTTCAACACCTTGATGAAGGTCCTTGAGAATGCCTTTCAAGACCTCCCGCCTCTCTTCAGGACGAATTGTGGTGCCTTGCTTTCCCCCCGGCAGGACAAGTGTCTGTCCGGTCTGGGTTTTCACCTCGGCCGCAATCTCATCCATCAAGCGGCTCAGATCTACGCCGCCGATGGCCGACACTTCAGTCAGTGTGGCCACTTTTCCCATTGTCTCCCGCATGGCCGGGTCCTTGAGCGGCGCGAACTTGGGTGACTGCCTTAAGAAAAATTCGAGCAAAAAAGGATAGACATCAAGCAGATCGCCAATCTAGGTCTGGGCATTCAGTTCCATTGGTTCACTCCCCCTGGTTTAAATTATATTATTTAAGGTTAATTATGATTGTTCATCAGGTCCTTATCTGAAAAGCAATCCGGGTTGCCAAATTCTTTCTCTCGGAATCTTAACAGCCTTAAGTTTAACACGCGGATTAAAAATTATCCAACCTTCGACTCGTAACTGACCATATAATGGATGCTTACG